>NZ_RBLT01000068.1:0-8425 GCF_003989315.1 Microbacterium sp. HSID17254 | reverse complement strand
TGTGATCCTCGAATGATCGTCTTATCTGATCATGGTTGAGTCCATTGTGGTCCCATCGTGGAGCAAACGTGGAGCACGCTGCTCCACGGTGCGAAGCGTGGTCAGGGTTCTGCTCCACGATTTTTGTGCCGTTCGGGTGAATCTGGTGCGGTGTGCTGCGGTTGGGCGCAGACCGGTGCCGGACCGTGAGCGCGCGCTCGGGGTGATCGATCGGGTGTGGGCGTCGGGTAAAGGGGTCGGACCCGGGAATCGGTGGTGGCTTCGCTGCCCGGCAGGGTCTGGGCTGGCGCGGTGTCCTGGGCAGCAGGGCACCACGAGGATGTACTCGTGACGTGCTTACGGTTCCGCCGCCGCCGACGGCGGTCAGGAAGAGGACACGGCGCGGGCGGCGTCGATCGGCGGGGCGTAGCCGTTGAGGCTGTTGATCGTCCGGTGCAGGCGCAGGTGCAGGGCGGGTAGTTCGGTCCTGGCGAGGCCGCCGTGTGCGGCGATGTGGTGCTCGATGTGGAAGGCGTGGTCGTTCATCACGCCGAGGACGCGACGGCTGGCGGTGCGGGTCACCAGTGTCGGTGTGGTGTCCGAGCAGCCCAGGGCGTCGGGCGGGAGCCCTTCGGCGAGCAGTTCGGTCCTGATCGCGGCGCTCACGAACGGGCCGAGAGGGCGTAGCTGTGCGGCGGTCACGGCGGGGCGGAACACCGAGAACAGTGTCGTGGCGTGGGTCAGGAGCAGGCAGTTGCGCCGCTGGATCCGGAGCAGGTTCGCGTACCAGTCGTCGGGTGCGGGCTCGGGGTCGGGCAGCGGGTCGGGTGGCCGCACCAGTGCGAGGACCTTGGCGGTGCAGCGGACGATCATCGCCGGTGAGGGTACTCACTCGTGCATGGTCGCGGTGGTCACCTCCCAGCGATCCGCGCCGAGCGGCACGAGGACGACCAGCGGTTCCGTCAGGGCGGCGATCTCGGTGGCGTCTCGTTCACCGGTCGCGACGATGGTGAGGTGGTGCTCGCCCTGGGCGGTGTGGACGGTGATCGGGGACTCGGGTGCGGTCGCCGCGAGGGGAGCGGTCAGTCGGATCCGCCACTGGCCTCGATCGGATGTGCTGCCCGGTCCGGTTGTTGGACGGCGCTCAAGATCCCCACATCGGCGGCGGTTTTCAGGCGTTGTGTCTGCCGACGGATTGTGGTGCGTGTTGCGGGTGGGTCGGTGTTCGTGTGGAGCGGCACTGTGCCGATGGGGCGGCATGCGAAGGCCCTCCCGGAGCTCGTGAGGGAGACCTGCCGGGAGGGCCGTGAGCGCTGTGGAGGCGCTGTGGTCACGGTAGGGCTGGGCGTGGTCGAGGTCGAATCGCGGTTGCTGTCGGGCGAGTTGCGGTGCCCGGGATGCACAGGCGAGCTCGGGCCGTGGGGGTGGGCTCGGACGCGGCTGTTGCGCGATGGGCGCGGGGCGGGAGTGGTGTTGCGGCCGCGACGATCGCGGTGTCGCTCGTACAGGTCCTCGCATGTGCTGCTCCCGGCGTTCGCGCTGGTGCGCCGCGCTGACGTGGTGGAGGTGATCGGGCAGGCGTTGGCGATGGTGGCTCGTGGAGCGGGCACGCGGACCGCGGCCGAGCAGGTCGGGCGGCCGGCGGAGACGGTGCGGGGCTGGGTGCGCCGGTTCCGGGAACGGGCAGAGCTGCTGCGGGTGCTGTTCACGGTGTTGGTGGCCGAGGTCGCACCGGACCCGGTGATGCCTGCCGAGGCGGGGCACCCGGTCGCGGACGCGGTCTCCGCAATCGCCGGCGCGGCGGTGGCGACGCGCTCACGCTGGCCCAGTCTCGTCGACTCGAACGTCGGCGAGGTGTCGGTCTGGGCGTTCGCTGCCGCAGTCAGCCACAGCCGGCTGCTGGCCCCCGGTTGGCCGCCCCAGGTTTCGCCTGTCACGAAACTGATCGTCAACACGAACTGACTCTGATCTTGGATACGAGGATTCTGGCAGCTTCGGGGTGTTCTGACCTGCACTGATAGGTGTGGGAACACGCTCCGAGAGAATCGAATGACTGACAATCACAACTCTGGCGACACATAGAAGGCCGCGCGGTTGGAACGGGCGCGGCAGATCGGCCTGTTCCGCTACATGCTGATCCGGGAGGCCGCGGATTCCTCGCTGACCGGGCGTCAGCGCGGGGCGCTGGTCCGCGCATTGGCCGCGAAACCCCACACCGACCCGACCGGGCGCACGGTCCGCATCACCCGTTGGACCCTCGATCGCTGGATCTCGAACTACCGCACGGGCGGTTTCGACGCGCTGGTTCCCTCGCCGCGCCAGTCGCAGCCGAGGACCCCGGCGGAGGTTTTCGACCTGGCCCGAGCGTTGAAGAAGGAGAATCCGTCGCGGTCGGCGTCGCAGATCCGCCGGATCCTGCACGCGCAGCTGGGCTGGGCGCCGGACGAGACCACGATCCAGCGCCTGTTCCGCCGTGAGGGTCTCACCGCGCTGTCGGCCGGGCTGGTCGAGCCGGCGGTGTTCGGTCGGTTCGAGGCCGATCATCCCAACGAGATCTGGACCGGGGACGCTCTGCACGGGCCCCGGATCGGCGGGCGCAAGACCTACTTGTTCGCGTTCCTCGACGATCACTCCCGCGCGATTGTCGGGCATCGGTGGGGTTTCGCCGAGGACACCGTCCGCTTGGCCGCCGCGCTGCGTCCCGCGCTGGCCTCGCGCGGGGTTCCGCAGCACGTCTATGTCGATAACGGGTCGGCGTTCGTCGACTCGTGGCTGCTGCGGGCGTGTGCGAAGTTGGGGATCAAGCTGGTCCACTCCGCGCCCGGCCGGCCGCAGGGCCGGGGGAAGATCGAGCGATTCTTCCGGTCGGTCACCGAGCAGTTCGTCGTCGAGATCGCCTCCGGTGACGGCGTCCCCGGCCGTCAGCTCACCGACCTGGCGGAGATGAACCGGTTGTTCACCGCCTGGGTCGAGACGACCTACCACCGCACGGTCCACTCCGAGACCGGGCACGCGCCCCTGGCTCGCTGGCTGGCCGGCGGGCCGTTTCCGGTCCCGGCACCGGCGGATCTGGCTGAGGCGTTCCGCTGGTCGGAGCACCGCACGGTCTCCAGGACTGGGCTGGTCTCCCTGCACGGCAACCGCTACCAGGTCGACCCCGGCCTGGTCGGGCGCAAGGTCGAGCTGGTGTTCGACCCGTTCGACCTGTCCTTTCTGCAGGTCCGTCTCGACGGTGTCGACCGAGGCACCGCGCTGCCGTTCCAGATCAGTCGCCACTCCCATCCCAAGGCCCGCCCCGAGGTCCCGGCCCAGCCACCGGCTCCGACGACCGGGATCGACTACCTCGCCCTCGTCGACGCCCTGCACACCGCCGAGATCGCGCAGAAGGTCAACTACGCCGCCCTGGACCCGACCCCATCCCCCGTCCCCGACGACGACGTCGATGACCACACGACTGACTGAAAGCCCAGGAACCCACACCATGATCGAGAAGTTGCAGGCCCACTACGGGTTCGACCGGATGCCGTTCGGCCGTGATCTCGCGCCGGGCAAGCTGCATCGTCACGCCTCCCACAACGAAGCCGTCGCCCGGATCGGGTGGTGCATCGCCGAGCGTTCCATCGGCGTGGTGACCGGCGAGGTCGGCGCCGGGAAGACCGTCGCGGTCCGCACCGTTCTGCAGTCACTCGACCCGTCCCGCTACACCGTGATCTATCTGCCCAACCCGTTGATCGGGGTCCGCGGCATCCACGAGGAGATCGTCAACGCCTTCGGCCAGCCCGCCGCGCACCTGGGCTCACGACTGATGACCCAAACCGGGAAAGTCCTCGCCGCTGAACGGGAGGAACGCGGCCGCACCCCGGTCCTGGTCATCGACGAAGCGCACCTGCTGACCTATGAGCAGCTCGAGGCGATCCGCATGCTCACCAACCAGTCCATGGACCAGGACTCGCCCCTGGCCAGCCTGCTCGTCGGGCAGCCCACCCTGCGCCGCACGATGAAACTCGCCGTCCTGGCCGCGCTCGAACAGCGCACCGCGCTGCGTTACACCATGCCCGGCATGACCCCACCGGAGACCAGCAGCTACATCACCCACCACCTCAAACTCGTCGGCCGACCCGACCAGCTGTTTGTCAACGGTCTCTTGGAACTGACCCCGGGCGGGACGCTGAAAACTAACCCCGGAACGGCTGCGGTGTGGCATGACGAGCCCCGACACGGGGCGGTGAGTACTGCGGGTTCACCATGGCGGTGGCGAAGGGAGCCGCGATCGTGGTGGACGTTGATGCGCAGGCAGTGGCTGAGCCGCCATGGGGGGCCAGGTGGGGGGTCTCAGGTGGATCGATGTTGTTGCATCGCTCGGGCTCTGGCGATGTTCCGGTGGTGTGGCTGGCCGGTGGGGGGATGTTCGGGCTCTACTACTGGAACGTGCACCGGCTCGCGGCCCAGTTCACCACCAGCGTGGTCTATGACCGGCTCGGGACCGGTTGGAGCGACCCCGCAGAACCCCCGCGCAGCAGCACCAAGGTGACCGACGACCTGCGTGAACTCCTTGATCTGGCCGGTGTCGCCCGTCCCTGTGTGCTGGTCGGCCACTCGTTGGGCGGTCTGTATGCACGACACTTCGCCAAGCGGTTCCCGGACGACGTTGCTGGTCTCGTCCTCGCCGACCCGACCCATGAGGACGTGGTGGACTATCTGCCGCCCGAGGCAGCGCAGCGCCTCACTTCGTGGACCAGCGACATCGCGCTTCCGCCGGAACAAATCGACGCCATGCGCACTACCTATCGAACGGTGTTCGCGACGGCTCTGGCTCAGTGGCCGGAGAAGGTTCGGAAGCCGCTGCTGGACCGCGCGTTCCAACCCGAGGTCTATGAACGTTCGCTGCGCGAGCCGATGGACCTGACCTCAGTGTTCGACGAGGTCCGGGCAGCCGGGCCCGACCCGGGCCTGCCGATGATCCTGCTCTGCGCGATGGGCTCCGATGCGTTCACCGACGAGCTGTTGACCCCTGACCTGCGCGCTGCGGCCGCGCGATCTGCGCAGGCCAAGCACCGCTGCTTCACCGAGGCCGTGGCCTCGACCCCGCGGGCAGAACTGCGCCGGATCGACGATGCAGGTCATTCCGGGCTGATCTGGCAGCATCCCGAGGTCGTGCTGCGCGCTGTCCGCGACGTCATCACCGCCGCAACGTCCCGCAGGCGCTAGTCGCTGTTGCTCCGGTCCTTGGCCAGCAGCTCGCGGCGGGCGCGGGTCCGGTAGGAGTCCCCGGACAGGGTCAGCACCTCAGCGTGGTGGACCAGGCGGTCGATCATCGCTGCGGCGACGACGTCGTCGGAGAACGTCTCGCCCCACCGCCCAAAGGGCAGGTTCGAGGTGACCATGACCGAGGCCTGCTCATAGCGGGAGGCGATGAGCTGGAAGAACAGGTTCGCCGCGTCCTGGTCGAACGGGATGTATCCGACCTCGTCGATGATGATCAGCCGGTAACGACGGATTTTCTTCAGCTCCGCTTCGAGGGAGCCGGTGTGGTGGGCGGCGCCGAGACGGGCGATCCAGTTGCTGGCGGTGTCGAACAGGACCGAGTGCCCGGCCTGAGCGGCCTTGACCCCGAGCCCGATCGCGAGATGGGTCTTCCCGATCCCGGGCGGTCCAAGAAGGATCACGTTCTCCGCCTTCGACACGAACGTCCCCGTCGCCAGATGCGCGAGCAGGTCCCGCCGCAGCGAGGGCAGATGGTCCAGGTTGAAGTCCTCCAATGTCTTGACCTGCGGGAAGTGCGCGGTGCGGATCCGCATCGTGGTGCCGGCGGCCTCGCGGTCGGCGACCTGACGGGCCAACAGCGCGGCCAGGAACTCCTCGTGCGACCAGTTCTGGTCGCGGGCCTGCTCGGCCATCTGCTCCCAGCAGGCCGCGATCGTGGGGACCTTCAACGCCCGGGTCAGGTAGGCCAGTTGCGCGCCTAACCCGTCCGAGCTGGTTGCCTTCGTCATGGTGGGGCGGGTCCCGTTCGCAGCAGGGCTTGTGCTGGTGGGGCTCATGACTGTGTGGCCTCCGCGGAGTCGGTGGTGGAATCAAGATCAGGTGTGGGATCGAACTCGACGCCGAACAGGGCGTCGTAGTCCGGCAGCGCCCGCAGGACCACGGTGTGGCCGTCAGCGTGCTGGCGAGCGGCGCGGGCGCCGGCATCACGGCGTGCGGCGAACTCCCGGCGCAGGACCCGGGCGGCGGCCAGGTGGGCGGGATCGTTCACGACCTGGCGCTGCGCCCAGCACCGTGGGTGACGGGCGACGACCTCGCCGTCGCAAACGACTGTCACCGTGGTGAGAGAGGTGTAGGCCTCGACGAACCGGCCGATCACCCGCGGGTCGACCGAGTAGTCACACGTGTCGACCCGGATGTAGTGGTCGCGGGCCAGACGCGTCCGGTGGTGCAGCCCGACCGCTGGTGTGACCGGCGGCAACGTCAGCATCGCGGCGTAGTCGGTATCGACCAGCTCGACCGGGCGGCCGCCGATCGAGCGGACCGTGCGCTGGTTCGCCCGGGCCAGCCATCCGTCGAGCTGGGCGGCGAAGTCAGCGGGCGAGGTGAACGAACGCCCGGGCAGGAACGAGGTCTCCAGATAGCCGTTGGCGCGCTCGACGATGCCCTTGAACTCCGGATCCCGCGGCGGGGCGAGCTGGACCCGGGTGGCCAGGGTGCCCGCGAACGCAACGACCGGGGCGTTCACCCGTCCCTTGATCGCGATCCCTGCCTCCCGGTCCCAGACCAGCGTCTTCGGAACCCGCCCCAGCGCGGTGATCAGCTGCCACATCCCCGAGAGCAGATCCCCGGTCTGCCGCGAGGGCAGCACCG
Organism: Microbacterium sp. HSID17254; assembly: GCF_003989315.1. Taxonomy (NCBI): domain Bacteria; kingdom Bacillati; phylum Actinomycetota; class Actinomycetes; order Micrococcales; family Microbacteriaceae; genus Microbacterium; species Microbacterium sp. HSID17254. Next base: position 1,591 of record NZ_RBLT01000068.1, on the reverse strand, counting down.
TCGCCGAGAGAAACCGCGAGTAGCCCTGGGCCATCACCAGCACCGGCAAGATTCGCTCCTGCCCAGGTCCGACTGGGATCTTCGTCGGCGGGAACCACAGATCGCACTGCGCGAGCTCACCCGGCCGGTAAGAGGTGCGGCTGACCGGGTCGACGCCGACGTACTCGGGCCGGATCTTGGCCAGACGCTTCTTCAATGGCCCCTCGGAGTAGGGCCAGTCGATGCGCTGCGCGATCGCCGGACTCGGCATCCTCGGCCACGTCGCCAACAACGCCCGGATCGCCGGCTCATACGGATCGACGACCGAGCCCCGTGCCGGACGCTGATAGACCGGCGGACGATCACTACGCAGCGCCGCCCGCACCGTGTTCCGCGCCAACCCGAGCTGACGGGCGATCTCCTTGATCGGCAGCCCCTCGGCCCGATGCAGCCGCCGGATCTCTGCCCAGTCCTCCACGCTGATCACCTCCCGCAGCCTGGCGGGAGAGGGTCAAAGTTCCCGGTACCCGCGCGGGGTCAGGTTCTACGAACCGACGACACGCCGAGGGGGTCATCGCGCTGACCCTCCGGTCGGCTGCCGGACGGCCGCTCCCGTCGTGGGATCCCGGAGCCCACGTCGAGCTCGACCTCGGCGAGGGGTGCTCTCGGACGTACTCCCTGTACGAAGATCCTGACGATACGACGAGCTGGCGGATCGCGGTGCTCCGCGCCGAGGACAGCCGTGGTGGGTCCGCCTACGTGCACGACCGGCTCCACCGGGGCGTCGAGGTGAGGGGTCGTGGTCCGCGTAACCGGTTCCCGCTGCGAGAGGCCCCCGCGTACCGGTTCGTCGCGGGCGGCATCGGCATCACCCCTGTGCTACCGATGATCGAGCGCGCCGAGCGTGCCGGTGCCCGGTGGAGTCTGCTCTACGGTGGGCGCACCCGGGCGTCGATGGCCTTCGTCGACGAGCTGACCCGCCACGGCGACAAGGTGCTGCTGCGTCCACAGGACGAGCACGGCCTGCTCGACCTGGCGGACTACATCGGTGATCCGGACGCCCGCGAACTCGTCTACTGCTGCGGGCCGGCCCTATTGCTGGACGCGATCGGGAAACACTGCGTAGGCCGGCCGGAGATACTCAACATCGAACGATTCGCGGGCCGGGTCGACGTGTCCGGCGAGCACGGAGAATCGTTCGAGGTCGTATTCGGACGATCAGGTAGGACCGCCGTCGTCCCTCCGGGCACCTCGATCCTCACGGCAGCGCAGGAAGCCGGCGTCGCGCCGCCGTCGTCGTGCACCGAAGGGATCTGCGGAACCTGCGAGACGGAAGTGATCTCCGGTCGTCCCGAGCACCGGGACTCGGTCCTGTCGGACGACGACCGCGACCGTGACGAGACGATGATGATCTGCGTGTCCCGGAGCCTGGACCCCCGGCTCGTACTCGATCTGTGACGCCACGCCGCCGGCCCCACCCGGCCGCATCCATTCCGGTCACCACCACGAGAGGCACGATCATGACCGACGCGATCCACAGCGCCGAGGGCACACGGACGGAGGTGCCCGCCGAGGAGTGGTCGGTCGACGAGCGCTGCATCAACTGCAATCT
>NZ_RBLT01000067.1:0-8532 GCF_003989315.1 Microbacterium sp. HSID17254 | reverse complement strand
TCCGGACATGTCGTCGAGAGCCGCGCTGACCACGTCGGCCGTACGGGAGAGCCGCGCGGCGCCGAACGACTCTGCCTGGCGGCGCATACGGTCGAGCTCGTCTTCCGCGATCCCGCGGAGCACGGCGGAGGCACCGGAGCCCACGGCGGCGATCACGATGAGGTCGCGCAGGCGCTCCAGGAGGTCGTCGACGAAGCGACGCGGGTCTTGTCCGGTCTGCACGACGCGGTCGATGGCCGGGAAGGCGGTCGCGGCGTCGCCCGTCGCCAGCGCATCGACGATCTCGTCGAGGAGGGCCCCGTGGGTGTACCCGAGCAGCGCGACCGCGCGCGCGTAGCCGACGGTGACAGTCTCCGAGCCGGCAGGGGCGTCCGACCCCGCGATGAGCTGATCCAGCAGCGACAGGGTGTCGCGGGGCGAGCCACCCCCGGCGCGGACGACGAGCGGGAGGACGCCCTGCTCGACGATGACCCCCTCCTCCGCGCAGAGCTTCTCGACGTAGTCGAGCATCGCGGCGGGCGGGACCAGCCGGAACGGGTAGTGATGGGTGCGCGAGCGGATCGTGCCGAGCACCTTCTCGGGCTCCGTCGTCGCGAAGATGAACTTGACGTGCGGCGGGGGCTCCTCGACCAGCTTCAGCAGCGCGTTGAAGCCCTGCGGGGTGACCATGTGCGCCTCATCGAGGATGAAGATCTTGAAGCGGTCGCGGCTCGGGGCGAAGGTCGCCCGCTCGCGCAGGTCGCGCGCGTCGTCGACGCCGTTGTGACTCGCCGCGTCGATCTCGACGACGTCGAGCGATCCACCGCCCGCCCTGGACAGCTCGACACAGCTCGGGCAGGTCCCGCAGGGGGTGTCGGTCGGTCCCTCCGCGCAGTTCAGGCACCGGGCGAGGATGCGCGCCGAGGTGGTCTTGCCGCAGCCGCGCGGGCCGGAGAACAGGTAGGCGTGGCCGACGCGGTCGCCACGCAGCGCGGTCATGAGCGGATCGGTCACCTGCGACTGCCCGATCATCTCGCCGAACGTCTCGGGTCGGTAGCGGCGGTAGAGGGCTGTGGTCACCCCTCCAGCCTACGGCGTGCCACCGACGTTGCTCCCCTCCCGGTCGACCCGGCCCCTTTCACGCGAGCCACCCCTCTGCGTGCGTCCGCAACGGGGGGGGGGACGCACGCAGAGGGGTGGGTCAGCGGTCAGTCGAGGTTCTCGATGACGGGGATCGCGCTCGTGATCACGGGGACCGAGGCCGAAAGACGCGTGCCGTCGTCGCGGCGGGCGTCGGCGAACTCCTGCAGGGTCGGGCGTCCGGGGATCACGGGTCCCTGGTTCGCGAGCGGGACGATGACCTCGTCCTCCAGCGTCGCGATGTACGCGTTGTCCCGCACGCTGAACGGCACCGGAGGTCCGCTGCGCACCTCGACGCGCAGCTCGTGCCGCGTGACGGTCACCTGCATCGCCGTCCCCTGCCACTGCAGCGGGAACGACAACGACGGCCAGGACTCGGGGAGCCGCGGGTCGAAGCTGAGGTCGCCGCCGTAGTCGCGCATGCCGCCGAAGCCGCAGACGAGGGCCGTCCACACGCCACCGGCCGAGGCCACGTGCACGCCGTCCGCCGCGTTGTGGTGCAGGTCGTGCAGATCGACGAACAGCGACTGCTCGAAGTACTTCTGCGCGAGGTCCTGATAGCCCACCTCGGCCGCGAGGATCGACTGCACGACCGCCGAGAGGGTCGAGTCGCCCGTCGTCAGCGGGTCGTAGTAGTCGAAGTCGGCCTTCTTCTCCTCGGGCGAGAAGTGGTTGCCCTGGAGGAACAGCGCCAGCACGACGTCGGCCTGCTTGAGCACCTGGAAGCGGTAGATCACGAGCGGGTGGAAGTGCAGCAGCAGCGGGCGCTGGTCGGCCGGGGTGTTCGCGAGGTCCCAGACCTCCCGCTCCAGGAACAGCGAATCCTGCGGGTGGATGCCGAGGCTCTCGCTGTACGGGATGTACATCGCCTCGGCGGCCCGCTCCCAGGACTCCGCCTCACCGGAGCCGAGGCCCGTGCGCTCGACGAGGGCCGCGTAGTCCTCGGGGTAGCTGTCGCGGATCTCCCGCACGACCTTGGCCGCGTACCGGAGGTTGTACCGCGCCATGACGTTCGTGTACAGGTTGTCGTTCACGACGGTCGTGTACTCGTCCGGGCCGGTGACGCCGTGGATGTGGAACGTCTGGAGGCCGTCGCCGGCGCCGGACTGCTCCACGAGCCGCGATCCCCGCCAGAAGCCGAGGGTGGCCCAGAGCCGCGCGGTCTCGATCGCGACGTCGGCGCCCTCGCGCCGCAGGAAGGCCTCGTCCCCGGTCGCCCGCACGTACTTGCCGAGCGCGAAGCTGATGTCGGCGTTGATGTGGTACTGCGCGGTGCCGGCGGCGTAGTACGCCGAGGCCTCCTCGCCGTTGATCGTGCGCCACGGGAAGAGCGCGCCGGCCTCGTTGAGCTGAGCGGCCCGGCGGCGCGCCGCGGGGAGCATCTTCACCCGGGCCCGGAGAGCGTTGTACGCCCAGCGCGGCGTCGTGTAGGTGAGGAACGGGAGCACGTAGATCTCGGTGTCCCAGAAGTAGTGGCCGCTGTAGCCGGAGCCGGTGAGTCCCTTCGCGGGGACGCCGGCGCCGTCCGCCCTGGCCGAGGCCTGAGCGAGCTGGAACAGGCACCACCGGGTGGCCTGCTGCAGGTCGTCGCGCCCGCCGATCTGCACGTCGCTGCGCTCCCAGAACGCGTCGAGCCACTCGCGCTGACGACGGAACACCGTCTCCACGCCCTCGTCCGCTGCCCGGTCGAGAGAGCGACGGCAGCGGTCGACGAGCTCCCGCGGGGGCACGCCGCGGGACGAGTGGTAGCTGACGAGCTTGGTGATCGTGATGGGGACGCCGGCCTTCGCCTGGACGCGGAAGACGTTCTTGGCGATGTCCGGCTCGATGAGCGTCCGGACGTTGTAGTCGTTCTCCGTCTCGATGATGTGATCGGCGACGACGGCGACGGTCATCCCGGACGCGGCGACCCGGTACGACAGCGCGGAGCGCAGCCCGTCCTGCCAGTGCTCCGCCGGCTCCAGCACGCGGTCCGCGATGCGCTCGGCCTTGCGCGGGTCGAAGGCGGCGCCCTTGGTCGTCATCGGGGAGCCGGCGTAGACGCCCGCCCCGTCCTGACGGTTGAGCAGCTGGCAGCTGATCGTGACCGGGGCGTTGGCGTTCTCGACCACGACCTCGAGCCGCAGCACGGCGAGGTGGCGCTCCTCGAAGCTCACGAGACGCTGATCCCGCATGCGTACCCGCTTGCCTGACGGGGTCTCCCAGACGACGCGCCGTTCCAGCACACCCGTGCGCATGTCGAGCGTGCGGGCGTACTCGCGCACGTCCGCGTCGTCGAGGGAGATCGGCTCGTCGTCGACGTAGAGCCGCATCACCTTGGCGTCGGGGGCGTTGACGATCGTCTGGCCGACCTCGGCGAAGCCGTAGGCCTGCTCGGCGTGCCGGATCGGCCATGTCTCGTGCAGGCCGTTGATGAAGGTGCCGTGCTCCTGCGCGCCGCGCCCCTCGATGTGGTTGCCCCGGAGCCCGAGGTAGCCGTTGCCGACCGAGAACAGCGTCTCGCCGACGCCCTCCTCCGAGTAGCGCGTCTCGATGAGACGCCACGGGTCGACGGGGAAGCGGTCGCGGTCGATCATGCGGTCTCCGGGGTGTCGGTGCGGGCGGCGGGAAGCAGGACGCCGAGGTCGTCGACGACGTGGGTCGCGCCGGCGGCGCGGAGTGCGTCGGCGCCGGCGCCGCGGTCGACGCCGATGACGACGGCGTATCCGGCGGCGGCGGCCGAAGCGGCGCCGGAGGTGGCGTCCTCGACGGCGATGCTGCGGGCCGGGGCGACGCCGAGGGCCGTGGCGCCGGCGGCGAACATGTCGGCCGCGGGCTTGGAGGCGAGGTGCTCACGCTCGGCGACGACGCCGTCGATCACGACGCGGAAGAAGGACCGGATGCCGGCGGCCGCCAGCACCTCCTCGGCGTTCTTGGAGCTGGAGACGACACCGAGCGGGATCCCCGCGGCGTGCAGCGCCTCGACCACGGCGAGGGAGCCGGGGAACGGAGCGATGCCCTGGCTGCGGAGCGACGCCGCGAACGCGGCGTTCTTGCGGTTGCCGATCCCGCAGATGGTCTCGGCGGACGGGTCGTCGTCCACCGAGCCCCAGGGCACCTCGACGTTGCGGCTGCGCAGCAGGCTCGCGACGCCGTCGTAGCGCTTCTTGCCGTCGACGTAGGCGAAGTAGTCCTCGTCGGTGTACGGCGGCGTGATGTCCCAGCGGGCGAAGACGTCATCGAAGACCGCCTTCCAGGCGCGCATATGCACCTCGGCGGTCGGCGTGAGGACGCCGTCGAGGTCGAACAGCACACCGTCGGCGTGGAACAGGTCGGGCAGCGCGTCTGGCACAGAGCCTCCAGGAGAAGGACGAGGGTCGGGTCGGCACCTCTCCGTGCCACTGTGCAAGCGTAATGGCGGTGGCGCGCGCGGGGTAACCCCGGACCGCGATCAGAGCAGTTTGGCGGTCTGCCTGGCGATCTGGAGCTCCTCGTCGGTGGGGACGACGAGGACCATCACGGCCGAGGCGTCCGTCGAGATGACGCGGACGCCGCGCTCCTTCGCCTCGTTGCGGGCCGGGTCGATCTCGATCCCCGCGAAGCCGAGCGTCGCCATCGCCGCCGCCCGCACGGGCGCCGCATTCTCCCCGACGCCCGCGGTGAAGGACACGACGTCGACCCCGCCGAGCTGCGCGATGTACGCGCCGGCGTAGGCCCTCAGACGGTGGACGTACACGTCGAAGGCCAGCGTCGCGGCCGCCTCCCCCGCGGCGACGCCCGCGAGGATGTCGCGCATGTCGCTGCGTCCGGCGAGTCCCGCCAGTCCGCTGCGGGTGTTCAGCAGCGCATCGAGGTCGTCGATGGTGTAGCCGGCGCGGCGGGACAGGTGCACGAGAGCGGCCGGGTCGATGTCGCCCGACCGCGTGCCCATGACGAGGCCCTCGAGCGGCGTGAGGCCCATCGAGGTCTCGACCGAGCGACCCCCGTCGATCGCGGTGACCGACGCGCCGTTGCCGAGGTGGAACACGAGCTGCCGGAGGGTCCCGAGGTCGCGCCCGAGGAAACGCGCGGCGGTCTCGCTGACGTACTGGTGGCTCGTGCCGTGGAATCCGTACCGACGGACCCGGTGCTCGGCGGCGAGCGCCGCATCGATCGCGTAGGTGTAGGCCGCCGGCGGCAGCGTCTGGTGGAACGCGGTGTCGAACACCGCCACGTGCGGGACGCTGTCGAACACGGCGCGAGCCGCCCGGATGCCGGCGAGGTTCGCCGGATTGTGCAGCGGCGCGAGCACGGCGAGCTCGTCGATCTGCCGCTCGACGTCGGCGTCGATCAGGGTCGGCGCGTAGAAGCGCGCACCACCGTGCACGACCCGATGCCCGACCGCGACCGGGGGATGCGCCTCGAGGGAGGGGCCATGCGCGGCGAACTGCGCGCGCATGACCTCGAAGGCGGCGGCGTGGTCGGGGATGGACTGTTCGTCGCGGTAGGTGGCGTCGAGCATCGTCGCCGACGGTCCGTCACCCGGCTCCGGGCGCACGGTGTGGGCGACGGGGCTGGAGTCCTGCCCGATGCGCTCGATGAGCCCGCTGGCGAGCTCGTCCTCGTGCGCCGTGTCGATGAGGCTGTACTTCAACGAGGACGACCCGCTGTTGATGACGAGGATCGCGCTCATGCCTCCTCCCCCGCTCGCTCGTCGCCCTGGGCCTGGATCGCCGTGATGGCCACCGTGTTCACGATGTCGTCGACGAGCGCGCCGCGGGACAGGTCGTTGATCGGTTTGTTGAGCCCCTGCAGCACCGGACCGATGGCCACGGCGCCGGCGGAGCGCTGCACCGCCTTGTAGGTGTTGTTGCCGGTGTTGAGGTCGGGGAAGACGAACACCGTCGCCCGCCCCGCCACGGCCGAGTCCGGCAGCTTCGCCTTGGCGACCGCCGCATCGGCGGCGGCGTCGTACTGGATGGGACCCTCCACGAGGAGTTCGGGAGCGCGCTCACGCACGAGCGCCGTCGCCGCCCTGACCTTGTCGACGTCGGCCCCCGACCCGGACTCGCCGGTGGAGTACGACAGCATCGCCACGCGGGGGTCGATGCCGAACTGCCGGGCGGTGGTGGCGGACGAGATCGCGATGTCGGCGAGCTGCTCGGCCGTGGGATCGGGGATGACCGCGCAGTCGCCGTACACGAGCACACGATCGGCGAGGGCCATGAGGAACACGCTGGAGACGACGTTCACCCCCGGCTTCGTCTTGATGATCTCGAAGGAGGGACGGATCGTGTGCGCCGTGGTGTGCGCGGCGCCGGAGACCATGCCGTCGGCGAGCCCGAGGTGCACCATCATCGTCCCGAAGTAGGAGACGTCGGTGACGGTGTCCGCGGCCTGCGCGAGCGTGATCCCCTTGTGAGCGCGCAGCCGGGCGTACTCGGCGGCGAAGCGCTCCACGAGCTCTGGGTCGGTGGGGCTCACCACGTGCGCGCCGGCGATGTCGAGGCCGAGTTCCGCCGCCCGCGCGCGGATCGCCCCGTCGTCGCCGAGGATCGTCAGCTCCGCCACCTCGCGGGACAGCAGCGCCGCCGCCGCCCGGAGGATGCGGTCGTCGTCGCCCTCGGGGAGGACGATGTGGCGGCGGTCGGACCGCGCGCGTTCCATCAGGCCGTACTGGAACATGAGCGGCGTGACGACGTGCGCCTCCGCGAGCCCGAGCTGCTCGGTGAGCTCGGCCACGTCGACGTGCGCCTGGAAGAGTCCGAGCGCCCGGTCGTAGCGACCACGCGAGTCGGCGGAGATGCGGCCGCGGGTGCCCATCACCCGCACCGCCGTGTCGTAGGTGCCGAGGTCGGTGGTGATGATCGGCACCGAGGAGGCGAAGCCGTCGAGCAGCTGGAGGATCGGGTCCGGCAGCGGGAACGGCCCGTTGAGGATGATCCCGGCGATCCGCGGGAACGTGCCGGAGGAGTCGGCGAGGAGGGCGGCGAGCAGCACCTCGGTGCGGTCTGCGGGGATCACGACCACGGCCTCGTCGGTGAGGCGCGGCAGGACGTTCACCATCGACATGCCGGCCACGACGATCGACAGCGCGACCGCGGTCAGACGATCCTCGTCGCCCTTGAGCAGCGTGCCGTCGACGGCCGACACGATGCCGCGGATGGACGGCGCGACGAGCGCTCGATCCTCGGGCAGCGCCCAGACCGGGGTGCCGGCGGGGACGACGGCCCGCACCGCGTCGACGATGGCGTCGAGCCCGTCGGGATCGGCCCTGTTCACGGCCACCGCGAACAGCTCCGCGCGCTCCTCGGCGAGTTCCGGCAGCGCCAGGGCGGCGATCTGGCCGACGGCGGCGGCCTCCCGCGCCGTGGTCGTGCCGAGCTGCTCGGCCTGCCGCTGCTGGTCGCGTCCGCTCAGCACGAGCAGGACGGGGGCTCCGAGGTTCGCCGCGATCCGGGCGTTGAAGCCGAGCTCGGCGGGGCTCGCGACGTCGGTGTAGTCGCTGCCGACGATGACGACGGCGTCGCACTGCGCCTCGACGGCCTTGAAGCGGGCGACGATGGTCGACAGCGCGCCCTCGGGGTCGGCGCGCACATCGTCGTAGGTGACGCCGATGCAGTCCTCGTAGTCGAGCTGGACGCCGTCGTGGGCGAGCAGCAGCTCGAGGATCTCGTCGCGCTCGGCGACCGCGCGGGCGATCGGGCGGAACACGCCCACGCGCGGCGACACGCGCATCAGCGCATCGAGCACCCCGAGGGCGATCGTCGACTTCCCGGTGTGGCCTTCGGCCGAGGTGATGTAGATGCTCCGCGACACGGCTCCAGCTTAGGCGGGCACCCCGACACCGCACCCCGCCGCTGCCGTGACAAACGCGCGCGTCACTCGCACGGGCCGGACAGCACGTCGACGACGGCCGTGGCATCCTCCTGGTACCGCGTGTAGTAGTCCCGGTCCGTGTTCACCTGCACCCGGTGGATGGCGTGCGAGGGCGCCATCGACCGCCAGTCGGGGACCCGCGCCAGGCGCTCGAAGAACAGGCGGGCCGCGGTGGCGGGATCCATCCGCTGCTCCGCGCTCCCCCACCACTCCTGCTGCTGGAAGAGACCGATGCTCGTCGTGCGCGATCCATCCGGATTGGTCCAGCCGCGCGTCTCCCAGTCCCCGTAGTCGATGTTGCGCAGGCTGCTCTCGCCCATCGCGGTCATGACGCCGAGGATCTGACCGTCCCGCGCGAACCCGAGCTCGTCGGCGGTGCGGATGATGGTCGCGGCGTTCTCGAGCTGTTCGCCGCTCCATCCGGCGACGCCCGCCTGGGGGAAGGTCGACGGACGGTCGAGGCAGACCGGCGCCGGATCCCTCGCCAGCCCCAGCGGGATGAGCACGAGCAGCACCGCCCCCGCGGCCACCACGGCGGCGGACACGGCGACGCGCCGCAGGATCCGTTTCCGCTGA
>NZ_RBLT01000066.1:0-8816 GCF_003989315.1 Microbacterium sp. HSID17254 | reverse complement strand
GATTTCGGAATGGGACGGGAGTTCAGGCGGGGGCTCTTCCGATCTCGAGCGTGGTGGCGCCCGCGGCGGCGGTCGTCGCGCCGTCACTGAGCTTCGCCGATCCCTGCTGCGCCGTCGCGGTGCCTGTCGCGAGATCCTGCGTGCCCGCGGCCAGCTCGTCGGCCCCCGCGGCGAGGTCGGCAGCACCTGCGGCGAGGTCCGCGGATCCCCCCTGCGCGGTGGTGGTGCCGTCCGCGAGTTCCGAGGCGCCCGCGGACACCTTGCTCATCGTGGCGAAGAACAACAGCACCATCGCCGCCAGCAGAAGGCTGAGGACGATCACGGCGATGCGCATGCCGAGGCCGTGCGCGTGGGTCTTTTCACTCGTCATTGAGGACTCCCGGGGTCAGTGGCGTCGTTGCCACCCGCGACTGTAGGCCCGCCCTCTCCGCGACCCCCCGGTTTTGCCGCCAGGTACCAAGTGCCATCTACGGTGGTACTCAGTTTCTTGTCGTCCTCACACAATCGCCGATCCGGCCCCTTATGTGCGAGCCACCCCCGTATGTGACGCACTTTCGGGGGTGGGTCGCACGGAAAGGGGTGGGTCGGCGAGAGTGGCGAAGGCGTTCGCGAGGTCGGCGAGGAGATCGTCGACGTCCTCGAGGCCGATGGACAGACGCAGGACGTCGGCGGCGGGACGCGCCTCCGCGGGGACCGGGCGGTGCGTGAGCGCGGCGGGGTGCTGGATGAGGGAGTCCACGCCCCCGAGCGACACGGCGTGCGTGAAGAGGCGGGTCGCTCCGGCCACCGCTGCGGCCGCTGCATAGCCGCCGCGCAGCCGCAACGCGATCATCGCCCCCGGCCCGCGGAGCTGCCGTTCCAGGATGCCGCGCGGATCCCCGTCGAGCCCGGGATAGAAGACCTCGGCGACCTCGGGCCGATCGACCAGCCACTGCACGATGCGACGAGCGCTCTCCTGCTGGTGCCGCACGCGGACCGGCAGGGTCGTGAGACCGCGGTGCAGCAGGTACGCGCCGAGCGGGTGCAGGAGCCCCCCGGTCACCGCACGCACGCGACGCAGCGCCTCCGCGGTCGTCTCGTCACAGGCGACGACGCCGGCGATGACATCACCGTGGCCGCCGAGGTATTTGGTGGCGCTGTGCAGCGACATCGCCGCGCCGTGATCGATCGGGTTCTGCAGCACGGGGGTCGCGAACGTGTTGTCGACCACGACCGGCACGCTCCCCGCCTGCCGCACGACCTCGGCGATGTCCGCGACCTCGAGGGTCGGGTTCGCCGGCGTCTCCACGACGACGAGTCCGGTGTCGGCGCGCAGCGCAGCGGAGACCTCGTCGGGACGGCAGTACGTCGTCTCCACGCCGAGCAGACCGGACCCGAGCAGGTGGTCGGTCCCTCCGTAGAGCGGACGCACCGCGACGACGTGCCGCGCTCCCGTGGCACCCGTGTGCGCGAGGATCACGGCGGTCATGGCCGCCATCCCGGAGCCGAAGGCGACGGCGGCCTCGGCGTGCTCCAGCTCGGCGAGCGCATCCTCGAAGCGCGCGACCGTCGGATTCCAGAGGCGGGCGTAGACCATGCTGCCGTCCTGCGGCGGGCGGCCCCCGGTGGCCATCGCCTCGTACGAGTCACCGCCGCGCTCGACGTCGGGCAGGGGATTGGTCGTGGAGAGGTCGATCGGCAGGGCGTGGACCCCGAGCGCCTCGAGGTCGGCACGGCCGCTGTGGACGGCCACGGTGTCGGGATGCAGCGGTGCGGTCATCCCTCCACGCTGGCCGAATCGCGGGGTTCTCGCTGGTCTTCGACAGAACAACTCATCGAATCCGGGATCCTCGCTATTCTGTGCAACATCCGGCCGTACCGAGGAGGGCACGTTGGCGAAAGCGCAACTCGACGAGATCGACCTGGAGCTGCTCGCCGCCCTGAGCCGCGATGCGGCCGTCACCAACAAGGCTCTGGCCCACCGCCTCGGACTCGCGGAATCCACCTGCGCCCACCGGATCCGCGGCCTGCGCGAGCGCGGAGTCATCCGCGACACGCGCGTCCGCCTCGACGGCTCCGCTCTCGGCTACCCCCTGCAGGCGATCATCAAGGTGCGCCTCGCGCATCACACCGGGCCCAAGGTCACGGCGCTCTTCGACGCGCTCGTCGCAATCCCCCGCGTGCTCCAGGTGTTCCACGTCGCCGGGGTGGACGACTTCCTCGTGCACGTCGCCGTCCAGGACGCGACCGCTCTGCGCGACATCGTGCTCGAGCACATCACCGTCCACCCCGTCGTCCGCGGCACCGAGACCCAGCTCGTGTTCGAGCTCCGCGACGGCACGGGTTTCCTCCCCCGCTGAACGAGGGGGCAGGATGGAGGGACGCCGTTGCAAAGGAGCACCATGAGCCGTCGTGCCACCCCCGCCACCGAAGCGATCCGCGGGATGAGGGACCTCCTCTTCACGCACGCCACGGACTACGACGCCGCGCGCCGCGAGTTCGCCTGGCCCGACCTGACCGCCTTCAACTTCGCGCTCGAGTGGTTCGACGTCGTCGCCGGGGAGAACCCCGACCGTCCGGCCGTGCAGATCGTCGAGGCCGACCTCAGCCTCCGCTCCTGGACGTACGCCGAGCTCTCCGCCCGGTCCGACCAGGTCGCCGCCTGGTTGCGCGGCCTCGGCATCGGCCGCGGCGACCACGTGATCGTCATGCTCAACAACACGATCGAGCTGTGGGAGGTGATGCTCGCGATCACGAAGCTGGGCGCGGTGTCGATCCCGACCTCGACGCTGCTGTCGGCCTCCGACCTCGCGTACCGGATCGAGCACGGCCGCGCCGGCGCCGTCGTCACCCTCGGCAGCCTGGCCGACCGCCTCGAGGGGATCGACCCCGCGGTGCTGCGCATCGGGGTCGGCGCGTCGCTGCCTGCGGACTGGAAGCGGTTCGCGGACGCCGCCGCCACCACCGAGGAGTTCGTTCCGGACGGCCCGACGCCCGCCGGCGACACGGCCCTGCTGTACTTCACGTCCGGCACGACGAACCGCCCGAAGCTCGTGCAGCACACCCACGTCTCCTACCCCGTCGGCCACCTCTCCACGATGTGGTGGCTCGGCGTGCGCCCGGACGACGTGCACCTCAACATCTCCTCCCCCGGGTGGGCCAAGCACGCCTGGTCGAGCTTCTACTCGCCGTTCCTGGCCGAGGCGACGGTGTTCGTCTACAACTACGACCGCTTCGACGCGAACACGCTCATGGAGGTCATGGACACCCATCACGTCTCGACGTTCTGCGCCCCGCCCACCGTCTGGCGCATGCTCCTCCAGGCCGACCTCTCCCGGCTCGGGCACCCTCCGCGCGAGCTCGTCGGCGCCGGCGAGCCGCTGAATCCCGAGGTCATCGACCGGGTGCGCGAAGCATGGGGCGGCACGATCCGCGACGGCTTCGGGCAGACGGAGATGACCGCCTGCATCGGCAACTCCCCGGGGCAGACGGTCAAGGTGGGATCGATGGGCCGTCCGCTGCCCGGGTACCCGGTCGTGCTGCTCGATCCGTCGACGGGCGAGGTCGTGGAGGACGAGGGCGAGATCGCGCTCGACCTCGCCCAGCCGCCACTCGGCCTCATGGCGGGGTACTACGACGATCCGGAGAAGACCGCGGAGTCGCGGGCCGGGGGCTTCCATCACACCGGAGACATCGCCGTGCGCGACGCCGACGGCTACCTGACCTACATCGGACGCTCCGACGACGTGTTCAAGGCCTCCGACTACAAGATCTCGCCGTTCGAGCTCGAGTCCGTGCTGCTGGAGCACGACCTCGTCGTCGAAGCGGCCGTCATCCCCAGCCCCGACCCCACGCGCCTGGCGGTCCCGAAGGCGTACGTGTGCCTGACGCCGGACGCGGGCGCGGACGAGGCCGCCGCCGCGCGCGCCGTGTTCGGCTACGCGCACGAACGGCTGTCCTCGCACCTGTGGGTGCGGATCATCGAGTTCGTGCCCGAGCTGCCGAAGACGATCTCCGGGAAGATCCGCCGCGTCGAGCTGCGGGCACGCGAGAGCGCCCGCGTGGCCGCGGGCGACGAGGCGCGGCAGCACCGCGACCGCGACTACCGCTGAGCGCTAGGAGACGACGGCGACCGGCGCCGTGGGCGTCGCGGTCGAGCCGGTCTTGAGCGTGGCCGTCGTCGTGGTCGACGGCGCCGGCTTCACGCGCGCCGCCCGGCGTCGCGACTCGAAGCCGCCGGCCGTGAGCATCGCGCGCACGATCCCGCCGATCACGAGCATGCCCACGAGCGACGCGCCCGCCGCGATCAGCGGAAGCCACTGATTCGCGAAGCTCGCGGTGAAGCTCATCAGCGCGCACACGATCCACAGTCCGACCGCGCCGCCCGCGAGCCCCCCGGCTCCGCGGATGATCGCGATCGCGGCCACGATCGCGCAGACCGCGGCGAGCGCCGCACCCACGTATCCGATCGGTACCAGAATGGCGGCCAGGTCTCTGGCCACTCCCAATGTCGTCATGACGACCCCCCGTCCGGCGGAACCCCTCCGCACCTTCGACATTAGAAGTGTCTCTCCGGAAGGCCATCCGTCTCAAGTCCGATCCGGGTCATCCTTCCGGTGGATATCGCGGATCAGCGCCGGACCGGCCACCGCAGCCGGCGGGGGCGCACGACGCGGACCGGGCGGGTGACGACTGCGTCGACCACCATCGAGCCGTCGGTGGGGCCGACGATCGCGATCGCGGAGGTCTCCGTGGCCTCGGCCGGGGCCACGGGTTGCGTCGCGAGCGCGCGATGCGCCTTGACGTAGGCCGGCACGAGGAGCACGATCGCGCCCACCCAGGCGAGCGGGTTGCTGAGGGCCACGCCGTCGAACCCGATCATCGCCCCGAGGACGACCGCGGCGACGACGCGCATCACGAGCTCGATCACGCCGGTGACCGTCGGCACCAGCGTGTGGCCGAGCCCCTGCAGCGCGCCGCGGAACACGAAGAGCATGCCGAGCGCCCAGTAGCCGCAGCCGTTGATGATGAGCATGCGGTGCGCCATGTCGACGACGTCGTCCGAGCCGTCGCCGACGAACAGCCGGACCATCGGCGCGCCGAACGCGATGAGCAGCCCGCCGAGGACGATCGCCGCGGCGACCGCCATCCAGGTGGCCTCGACCACGCCGCGCCGGATGCGGTCGGGGCGGCGTCCACCGTGGTTCTGCGCCGCGTACATCGACACGGCGAGCCCGAGCGAGGAGAGCAGGGCGACCGCCAGGCTGTCCACGCGGGACGCCGTCGTGTAGGCCGCGACCGCGTCGGCGCCGAGCGTGTTGAGCGCGACCTGCACCGTGAGGGTCCCGATCGCGATGATCGAGGCCTGGAAGCCCATGGGGAGGCCGAGGCGCAGGTGGTCGGCGATGTCCGTGCGGGAGATGCGCCAGTCCGAACGACGCAGGTGCAGCATGGGCAGCCGCCGGCGCACGAACTCCAGGCAGAGGATCACCGAGACGGCCTGTGCGACCACGGTGGCGAGCGCGGCACCCGCGACGCCCCACTCCAGCGGACCGACCATGAGCACGACGAGGCCGACGTTGAGTGCACAGGAGACCGTGAGGAACACCAGCGGGGTCTTCGAGTCGCCGATGGCGCGGATGATGGCGGAGAGGTAGTTGAAGAACATCGTCGCGCCCGCGCCGAGGAAGCTGATCTGCGTGAACACCGTCGCCTCGGCCATGAGCTCGGGCGGCGTCTGCAGCAGCGCGAGGATCGGCCCGGCGATGAGCGGCGCGACCACCGTGAGGACCACGCTCGTGATGCCGCTGAGGAGCACGCCCGTGGCGACCGAGCGGCGCACGGCGGCGTCGTCGCGCGCACCGAAGGCCTGGGCGATGGGGATCGCGAAGCCGCTCGTGAGACCCCAGGCGAAGCCGAGGAGGAGGAAGAGCAGGCTGCCCGTCGCGCCGACGGCGGCGAGGGACTGGACGCCGAGATGGCGTCCGACGACGATCGCGTCGGCGAACTGGTAGAGCTGCTGCACGACGTTGCCGAGCAGCAGCGGGATCGAGAAGGCGAGGATGACGCGCCACGGACGGCCCGTGGTGAGGGTGGTGGCCATGAAGGAAGGGGCTCGCAGGGAAAGAGGGAATGGATCGGGGGTGCGCCCAGTTTATCGAATCGTTTCGGGCGAACGGAACACCCCGGGCCGGATTGCCGTCGCCGGGGGGTCGATTTCGGACGAGCGGGCCCCGGTGGTTACTCTGCATCAGTCGAGGACGACCGGAGGAGATGAGCGTGACGAAGGAAGACACGGGGGCCATCCGCCAGGGGCAGACCGCAGCCGGAGGCGAGGAGCACCTGCGGCGCGCGCTCAGCAACCGGCACATCCAGCTGCTCGCGATCGGCGGGGCGATCGGCACGGGCCTGTTCATGGGCAGCGGCAAGACGATCTCCGTCGCCGGCCCCTCCGTGATCTTCGTCTACATGATCATCGGGTTCATGCTGTTCTTCGTCATGCGGGCGATGGGCGAGCTGCTGCTGTCGAACCTCAAGTACAAGTCGTTCAGCGACTTCGCGAGCGACCTGCTCGGCCCGTGGGCGGGCTTCTTCACCGGCTGGACGTACTGGTTCTGCTGGGTGGTCACGGGCGTGGCCGACGTGATCGCGATCGCCGGGTACACCGATGCGCTCATCCCCGGCATCCCGCTGTGGATCCCGGGCCTCCTCGTGGTCGTGATCCTCCTGGCGCTCAACCTGCCCACCGTCGCGGCGTTCGGCGAGATGGAGTTCTGGTTCGCGCTCATCAAGATCGTCGCGATCGTCGCCCTCATCGTGACCGGTCTCGTCATGATCCTCACCGGCTTCTCGCACGACGCCGGCACCGCGAGCTTCGCCAACCTGTGGGAGCACGGCGGCATGTTCCCGCACGGCTTCCTCGGCTTCGTCGCCGGCTTCCAGATCGCGGTGTTCGCGTTCGTCGGGATCGAGCTCGTCGGCACCGCCGCCGCGGAGACGAAGGACCCGAAGCGCAACCTTCCGAAGGCCATCAACGCCATCCCGATCCGGGTCCTGCTGTTCTACGTGGGCGCGCTCATCATCCTCATGTCCGTCACGCCGTGGACCGAGTACGTCGCCGGCGAGAGCCCCTTCATCGCGATGTTCGCCCTCGCCGGACTGGGCATCGCCGCCACCGTCGTCAACCTCGTGGTGCTGACCTCCGCGATGTCCAGCGCGAACTCCGGCATCTACTCCACCTCGCGCATGGTCTTCGGGCTGGCGCAGGACGGCGACGCCCCCCGGTTCTTCGGCCGGCTCTCGAAGCGCCGCGTGCCGCAGAACGCCCTGTTCCTGTCCTGCATCCTGCTGCTGTCCGGCGTCGTGCTGCTCTACGCGGGCAAGGACATCGGCACGGCGTTCGAGATGGTCACCACGGTGTCGGCCGTGTGCTTCATGTTCGTGTGGACGATCTTCCTCTGCAGCTACCTCGTGTACCGGCGCCGGCGTCCGGAGAAGGCGGCGACCTCGGCGTTCACGATGCCGGGCGGCGTGTTCATGGTGTTCGTTGTGCTCGCGTTCTTCCTGTTCATCCTCTGGGCGCTGACCACTCAGCCGGACACCCTGATCGCCCTGCTCGTGACACCGATCTGGTTCGCGATCCTCATCGTCGCCTGGCTGTTCGTGCGGAAGTCGCCGCACCACCTGGAGCGCCACGCCGCGCACATCGCGTACCTGCGCGACGACACGATCCCGGCCGACTGAGCGTCAGGCGACCGACTCGAGGGTCGCGGGCCGTGCGGCCGCGACCTTCGGGGCGAAGACGCGGGGGCGGAGCGCGAGGAACAGCAGCACCATGCCGGCGGCGAGCAGCATGTGCCCCACGCCCGCGATGCCGGCGATCATCTTCGTCGACTCCTGGCCGAGCACCGTGAGGCAGCCGTGCCAGACGAGCATCGCCGAGGTCAGCACGAGCCCGGCGGTGTAGGTCCAGAAGAACCAGCCGAACAGCCGGCTCTCGGAGAGCGCGAAAGCCTTCTCCAGGAGCATCACCACGAGGAAGACGACGAAGCCCAGCACGAGCAGATGCGTGTGCACGAGTCCGAGCTGCGTCGGCGCCCCCTCCGGGAAGCCGTTGATCTTGGTGAACTCACGGTAGAAGAGTCCGGAGGCGACGCCCACCAGCATGGAGGCGAACGCGGCGGTGAAGAGCCTGCGCATGGGAGTCCTTTCTGTCTGCCTCCAGCCTCGCCGTGGGGCCGTCGCCGCGGATCCATCGAACGGTTGAGACCGCGGGCGTCAGAGCAGACCGGACTCCCTGGCGATCGCGACCGCCTTCGCGCGGCTGTCGGCCCCGAGCTTCTCGAAGACGTGCACGAGGTGGGTCTTCACCGTCGCCTCCGTGACGAACAGCGCCTTCGCGATCTCCCGGTTCGAGGCCCCGGTGTCGAGCAGCCGCAGCACGTCGAGCTCGCGCCCCGTGAGCTGCACCCGCGGGGCGCGGAGGGCGCGGCCGACGCGCGCCGTGAGCTCCGGCGTCAGCGCCTGCCCGCCCGACGCGGCCTGTCGCACGGCCCGGACGATGTCCTCCGGGTCGATGTCCTTGAGCAGATATCCCGCCGCCCCCGCCTCGATCGCGCCGAGGATCTGGGCGTCGCGGTCGAACGTCGTGAGTATGAGCACCGCCGGTGCCGGGTCGAGCGCCCGGAGCGCCGCCGTCGTCTGCACGCCGTCCATGCCGGCCCCCAGCCGCAGGTCGCAGAGGACGACGTCGGGACGCAGGTGCCGGGCGAGCACGACCGCCTCCTCCCCCGACGCGGCCTCGCCCACGACCTCGGCGTCGTCGCGGCGGTCGAACA
>NZ_RBLT01000065.1:0-8830 GCF_003989315.1 Microbacterium sp. HSID17254 | reverse complement strand
GCGCCGTGACGATCCCGGCGACGATCGGACGGGACACGGGGGCGGCGGCGGGCATGGCTCCGAGAGTATCGCGGGGGAGCGGAGCGCCGCCGGTCAGGCCAGCCCCATCCGATGCGCGAGCACGACGCCCTGCACGACACCCCCATCCTGCCGGGAACCCTCGGCGACGACGCGCCGCTGCGAGGAGCCGCGGCATCCGCCTGGAGGCGACCATGACACCGACCCCCATCCTCGAACGCCTGCGCGGCGGCCTGATCGTCTCCTGTCAGGCCTACCCCGGGGAGGCGATGCGCGACCCGCGGACCATGGCGCAGGTCGCCGACGCCGCCCTCGTCGGCGGTGCCGCCGGGATCCGCGTGCAGGGGACCGACGACATCCGGGCGGTCGCGGACCTCCCGGTGCCGATCATCGGACTGTGGAAGGACGGCGATGCCGACGTCTTCATCACGCCGACGCTGGAGCATGCCGTGGCCGTCGCCGACGCGGGCGCCGACATCGTGGCGATCGACGGCACCCGACGCTCGCGGCCCGACGGCCGTACCCTTGCGGAGACCATCGTCGGGCTGCGCGCGCACTCCGACGCGCTCATCATGGCCGACTGCGGTTCCCTCGACGACGCGATCGCCGCCGAAGCCGCGGGCGCCGACATCCTCGGCACGACCCTGTCCGGCTACACCGGGGAGCGGCCGAAGGGCGACGGCCCCGACCTCGAGCTCATCGGCCTCATCGCGGCACGCTGCACCCGCCCGATCGTCGCGGAAGGGCGCATCCACACCCCGGCGCACGCCGCCGCCGCGATCGCCGCGGGAGCCTACGCGGTCTGCGTCGGCACGGCCATCACCCATCCGGCCACCATCACGTCGTGGTTCGCGCGGAGTCTCGCCGAGGCCCGTCCGTGACCCCCGTGCTCCTCAGCGCCTATCCGCTGTCGCCCGCGCACGCCCGGTGGGATCCGGCGCTGGAGGCCGCGCTGCTGCCGCAGCTCTGCGCGCTCCCCGGGGTGGCCGGGCTCGAGGTGCCGTGGATGGGGGCGGTCCATCCGCACGACCCGTCCTGGTTCCTCGGCCATGTGCCGGGCGTGCCCCTCGCGGTCACCCCGGTGCCGTTCGTGATGCGGCGGCTCGCGGAGGACCCGTCGTACGGACTCGCCTCGCCGCAGGAGGAGGGGAGAGCCGCGGCGGTGGCGGATCTGCGGCGCGTGGCGGACGACGTCGCGCGGCTCACCGCCGAGAGCGCCCCATCGGTCGCGGTGGTGATGCTGCACACCGCGCCCCGCGGGAGGGGAGACGGGGACGCGCTCGCCCGGTCGCTGGAGGAGGTCGCGGCGTTCGACTGGAGCGGAGCCCGGCTCGTCATCGAGCACTGCGACGCCGCCGTTCCCGGTCAGACGCCGGAGAAGGGGTTCCTCCCGCTCGCTGCCGAGATCGCGGCCATCCGGTCCGCCGACGCCCCGGTCGGCCTCTGGCTCAACTGGGGGCGGTCGGCGATCGAGCTGCGAGACGCGGACGCGGTGACCGCGCAGATCGCCGACGCCGCGGCCTCGGGGCTGCTGACCGGGCTCGCGTTCTCCGGGGCCGCGCCGGTCGAGAGCCCGTACGGCCCCGCCTGGGTGGACGCGCACCTGCCCATCGCGGAGACCCATCCCGCGTCCGCGTCACTGCTCGACGCGGCACACGTCCGCGCGGGGCTCCGCATCGCGGGCGACGTGCCCTGGCTCGGCCTCAAGGTCGCGCGACGGCCGGAGGATCGCACGGTCGCGGAGATCGTCCGCACCGCGGAACGGAACCTCGCCGTCGTCCGAGACGCGGGCTGAGCGCGAGAAACTCTCAGCCCGCTCCCAGCCCCGCGGGACCAAAACGGGCTCGTCCCTGGTTCTCCTCAGTGACGCCGCAGCCAGCGGCGTCGGACAAGGAGCCACTCATGTCGAACGACTACGGCAGGACCCCCGAGGCCGTCAGCGGTCTCACGAACCTGCAGTACGAGGTCACGCAGCAGGACGCCACCGAGCCGCCCTTCCGCAACGCCTACTGGAACAATCACGACGACGGCATCTACGTCGACGTCGTCTCCGGGCAGCCGCTGTTCTCCTCCCGGGACAAGTACGACAGCGGCACCGGCTGGCCGAGCTTCACGCGCCCGATCGACGCCGACGCCGTGACCACGAAGACCGACCGCACGCTGTGGATGACCCGCACCGAGGCGCGGTCGTCCGGCGCCGACAGCCACCTGGGTCACGTCTTCGACGACGGACCCCGCGCCGAGGGCGGCCTGCGCTACTGCATGAACTCGGCGGCCCTCCGCTTCATCCCGGCGGAGGATCTCGAGAAGGAGGGGTACGGTCGCTACAGCCCCCTCTTCACCACCCACATCTCTGAGGAGCAGTCATGACCGACACCGGAACCATCACCCGCACCCCCGGGACCGAGACGGCCGTCCTCGCGGGCGGCTGCTTCTGGGGCATGGAAGACCTCATCCGCCGCCAGCCCGGGGTGATCGACACCCGCGTGGGCTACACCGGCGGGGAGAACGACCACGCGACCTACCGCAACCACCCCGGTCACGCGGAGGCCGTGGAGATCGTCTTCGACCCGAGCGCGACGACCTATCGCGACATCCTGGCGTTCTTCTTCCAGATCCACGACCCGTCGACCCTGAACCGTCAGGGCAACGACATCGGGTCGAGCTACCGGTCGGCGATCTTCCCGCTCACCCCCGAGCAGGAGCAGGTCGCGCGCGACACGATCGCCGACGTCGACGCCTCCGGGCTGTGGCCGGGTAAGGCCGTCACGACGATCGAGCCCGCCGGTCCGTTCTGGGAGGCCGAGCCCGAGCACCAGGATTACCTGATCAAGTACCCGAACGGCTACACGTGCCACTTCCCCCGCGCCGGCTGGGTCCTCCCGAAGCGCGAGGACGCCACCGCCTGATCCCCGAGACCCCGCTTTCCCGCCGAGACCCCCTCCTGCACGCGAGTGCAGGAGGGGGTCTCGGCGCGTAGACGGGGTCTCGGCGGGGTCAGGACTCGGCGAAGAAACCGAGCGCGGCCTCCTTGAAGTCGCGGGAGCCGGGGGCGTTGAAGTGGTGGCGGTTCGGGAGCTCGACGAAACGGGCATCGGGAGCCGCGGCCGCCAGCGCCCGGGAGCCCTCGATGATCGCGTCCTTCGATCCCGTCGCGAACAGCAGCGGCACGACCGGGGCGTCCGCGGGATCGGGATCGATCGTGCCGGAGCCCCGAAGTCCCTCCGCCAGGGCGACGAGCGCGCGCAGATCGTTCCCGGGCACCCGCTCGGTCAGCGCGATGTAGTTCTGCGTCGTGCGTTCCTCCACCGGGGTGCCGTCCGCGATGTACGCGCGCACCTGGTCGAGGTCCAGACGCGCGAGGGGGATGCCGTCGGGGACCCCGCCCAGGACCGCCCGGCCGATCCGATGCGGGAGCTCGCGGGCCACCTCCCACCCCACCCGGGCGCCGAGCGAGTAGCCGAGGTAGAACGCATCGTCGACGAGGTACGTGTCCATGACGGTCTCGACGTCGGTCACGAGGTTGCGGATGGCGTAGGCGTCGGACTCGTGCGGCTTGTCGCTCTGCCCGTGGCCCCGCTGGTCGAGTGCGAGCACGCGGTACCCGGCCCTGGTCAGCTCGCGCACCCAGCCGGTGAGCACCCAGTTGTCGCGCGCGCCCGAGGCGAAGCCGTGCACGGTCACCACGACGGGGGCGTCGAGCTCTCCCCACGTGTACGTCGCCAGTCGTGTGCCGTCCGCCGCGTAGACGTGCTGCGGGTCGGGCATCTCGGTGAGGTCGGAGAGGGGAACAGCCACCCCACCATCCTCCCCCCACTTCTCCCTTCCCTGGCGCCGAGACCCCGGTTACACGCCGAAACCCCCTCCCCGCGGTGTCGCGGAGAGGGGGTTTCGAGGAGAACCCGGGGTCTCGGGTCAGACGCGGTCGCGCAGAGCGGCGCCGAGCTCTGCGTCCACGTTCGTCCAGTACTGGAAGAAGCGCTCGCGGATGGCGTCGACCGTGATCGAGCGGCCCTGACCGGTCAGGACCTCCAGGAAGCGGGCGCGCTGCGGGCCGTCGAAGACCTCGCGGTACAGCGTGCCGGCCTGACCGAAGTCGTCGTCCTCGGCGTGCAGCGTCGCGGCGGAGCGGGTGAGCTCGCCGTCCGCCGACCAGTTCACCTCGATGCCCTTCGCCGGGTCGGCCGCGGGGCCGCCGGGGGTCCCGAAGGAGTTCGGCTGGTAGGTGCGGTGCGCGGCGTCGTTGTACTGGTACCGCATCGAGCCCTCGTGTTGGTAGTTGCGGGTCTCGGCGGCGTGCGGCTGGTTCACCGGCAGCTGGTTGTAGTTCGCGCCGATGCGGTGACGCTGGGCGTCCGGGTAGGCGAACATCCGGCCCATGAGCATCTTGTCGGGGGAGATGCCGGTACCGGGCACCTGGTTCCCCGGCGCGAAGCCGGCCTGCTCGATCTGCGCGAAGAAGTTCTCCGGGTTGCGGTTCAGGGTCAGCGTGCCGACCTTGATGCGCGGGTAGTCCTTCTTCGAGATCGTCTTGGTGAGGTCGAAGGGGTTGAAGCGGTAGTCCTTGGCCTCGTCGTACGGCATGATCTGCACGTACAGGTCCCACTTCGGGAAGTCGCCTTCGGCGATCGACTGGAACAGGTCGCGACGGTAGTGGTCCGCGTCGGAACCGGCCAGCTGCTCGGCCTCCTCCGGGCTCATCGCCTCGACGCCCTGGTGGGAGATGAAGTGGTACTTCACCCAGAACACCTCGCCCTCGGCGTTGATCCAGGAGTAGGTGTGCGAGCCGTAGCCGTTCATGTGACGCCAGCTGCGGGGCAGGCCGCGCTCGCCCATGAGGTAGGTGACCTGGTGGGCGCTCTCGGGCGAGAGGGTCCAGAAGTCCCACTGCATGTCCGCGTCGCGCAGGCCGGAGTCGCCGAGGCGCTTCTGCGAGTGGATGAAGTCGGGGAACTTGATGGCGTCGCGGAGGAAGAACGTCGGGGTGTTGTTGCCGACGATGTCGAGGTTGCCCTCGGTCGTGTAGAAGCGCAGCGAGAACCCGCGCACGTCGCGCCAGGTGTCGGGCGAGCCCTGTTCACCGGCGACGGAGGAGAAGCGGAGGAGGGTCTCCGAGGTGGCGCCCGGCTGGAACACGGCCGCACGGGTGTACTTCGAGACGTCCTCGGTGACGACGAACTCGCCGAACGCGCCGCCGCCCTTGGCGTGCGGGTTGCGCTCCGGCACCCGCTCGCGGTTGAAGGAGGCGAGCTTCTCGACCAGGTAGTGGTCGTGCAGCGCGGTGGGGCCGTCGGGGCCCACGGTCAGCGAGTGGGTGTCGCTCGCGATCGGCGCTCCGGCCTGCGTCGTCGTGGCCGGACGGCCCGCGTCGGTGGGGTTGGTCATGGTCTTCTCCTTCTCCGCGCGGACATGCCGAACGGACCCTCGGGGAGGGGATCGGTGGATGCGCCTACGCGGCGTTCTGGCAGCTGGGGCAGAGGCCCCAGAAGGTGACTTCAGCTGTCTGCACGGTGAAGCCCCCCGTCGAGGACGGGGTGAGACACGGCGCCTCGCCGACGACGCAGTCCACATCGCCGACCGCACCGCAGGAGGTGCAGACGACATGGTGGTGGTTGTCGTCGATGCGCCGCTCGTACAGCGCCGCGGAGCCTGCCGGTTCGATCCGGCGGATGAGGCCCGCCGTCGTCAGGTCCGCGAGGATGTTGTGCACCGACTGGATCGACGTGGTCGGAAGCACGTCGGACACGGCGCGGTAGACCCGCTCCGCATCCGTGTGGGCCATGGAGCCGAGAGCCTCGAGAACGGCGACGCGGCCCGCAGTCGCACGCAGCCCGGCGTCGCGCAACGCCGAGTCGAGTTCCGTCTCCATGCCCTCGACTCTACACGTGTTTTGAGTGATTCAAAAGAGCATGCCGCGATGCCGGGCGCGTCGCCGCCGTCAGACGAAGCGGACCGTCTGCTGCAGACGGGTGCGGACATCGAACAGCTCGTTGCCGCCGATGGCCCGCGCCCCGGGGACGCCCTGCCGCAGGACCATCGCCAGCGCGCTGCGCCGCACCACCACGACCGGGACCCCGCGGTTGCTGCCGAGCGGGGTGACCGCCTGGGCGAGGTCGTCGTCGGGGAGCACCACGATCGCCCCGCCGAACTTCACCTTCGCGGCCTTCGCCACCGCGCGCATCCGGGCGAGAGCCGCCGTGACCGGGGCCCGCGTGCCGAGGCTCGGGCCGGTGATCTCCCCGCGGCGGAACCCCACGACCCCGCCGAAGTCCTCGGACATGACGCCGTAGAGGCCGGACGGGCTGAGCACCACGTGGTCGAGCTTGTCCTCGGGGGTCTGTCCTGCGGCGACGTCGTGCCAGACCGTGAAGCCCATGCCGAGGTCGGAGACCGTGCGGGCCGTGGCCTCCTCCGCCAGCGCGTCGGCGAGCAGCCGCCGGAGCTCCCGTGGGGCGGCGCGCACGAGGGCCGGGGCGTACGGGTCGGGGACCTCGACCCCGTGACCTGCCCACTCGCGGATCAGGGAGAGGTAGCGTTCGCGGCGCCAGCCCCCGGGGTGCCCGTAGGAGCGGGCGCGCGGCCGGGTGTCGGTGCGCACCGTCGGGGGACGCCAGCCGCTCCATTCGCCGCCGTCGTCGGTCAGGCCTGCGCGGCGGTCGTACGCGGCGCGGTCCTCCGCGGTGCCGATGAGCTCCCACGCGCGCTGGACCTGGATGAACACGGCCGCGTCGCCGCCGGTGTCGGGGTGGGTCTGCCGCAGTCGCAGCCGATACGCCCGCCGGAGCTCGGCGTCGTCGACGGCCGGATCCACGCCGAGGATCTCGTACGGCGAGGCCGAGAGCGGACTGTCGAACATCGCTCTCCTTCCGCGACCGCGGCGTCCAGGATATCCGTCGGACGGTGTGCGGCCGCCGGGAGGCCTCAGTCCGCGACGTCGACGATCCGCTCGATCCCGGCCACCGGGGCCACGGCGCCGCCGGACGCGGCGGCGAGGTCGGCGGTCAGGCGCGGAAGCGCGGCGGCGGGCACCCACAGCTCGAGCTGGGCGGAGGCCCCGTAGGTCGGCGTGCCGAGCGTGGCCCCGTGCGACGTCGCCCAGTCGCGGAGCAGGTTGTCGTAGCGGCCGGCCTCGGCGTGCGGGACCTCGACGGTCGCCTGGGTGAGCGCCGCGCGACGGACGAGTGCGGCATGGTCGAGCGTCTCGGACACCGCGGTGGAGTAGGCGCGGATGAGGCCGCCCGCCCCGAGCTTCACCCCGCCGAAGTAGCGGGTGACCACCGCGACGACGTCCGTGAGGCCGCGGCGCCGGAGGACCTCGAGCATCGGGACGCCGGCCGTTCCGGAGGGCTCGCCGTCGTCCGAGGAGCGCGCCTGATCCCCGTGCAGACCGGTCACCATCGCGGTGCAGTTGTGGTTCGCGTCCCAGGCGCGCTTCCGGATCGTCGCGATGACGGCTTCGGCCTCGGCCACCGTCGACACCGGTGCGACGTGCGTGAGGAAGCGCGACTTGCGGATGACGAGCTCGTGGTCGACGGCTGCCGCGATCGTCGCCGGGAACGGGTGCGGTGTCGACATCGGCCCCACGATACCTCCGTTCGAATCGCCTGATTGGTCCCAAATCCGGGCCGGATGCCGCCAATCGGGCGATTCGAACCGGGTCGACCGAACGATGGAGGCGCACACCGGCCCGGCGGACGAGAATGTCAGCATGCCGACCGGAGACACCGCCGAGACCGACCACCCCGGAGGGCGGTCGGGAGCACGCACGCGCTCCTGGGGGCGCCTGGTCACGTCGCTCCGTATCGGCCAGGCCGTCATCACCGTCGTGCTCACGGTAGTCGGCGTCGTCCGCTCCCTCGCCGACGGGGTCCCGGTGCCGTGGCTGCTCGCGACCGCCCTCGCCTTCCTCGGCTGGTACGGCGGCGGGCTCCTGCTCTCCTCCCGCACGGACGACCGGGCGCTCGCCGCCGGCTGGCTGCTGGGGCTCACGGCCATCTGGCTGGGGGCGGTGGCGCTGTCGCCGGAATTCGTGTGGCTCGCGTTCTCGCTGTGGCTGCTCGCCGGCTTCCTGCTGCGACTGCGATGGGCTGTGCTGCTCAGCATCCTCATCCTCGCCGTCGTCATCGGCGCGCCGCTGCTGCACACCGGGACGACCACCTACGCGAACGT
The DNA here is from genome assembly GCF_003989315.1 of Microbacterium sp. HSID17254. Classification (NCBI taxonomy): domain Bacteria; kingdom Bacillati; phylum Actinomycetota; class Actinomycetes; order Micrococcales; family Microbacteriaceae; genus Microbacterium; species Microbacterium sp. HSID17254. Next base: position 643 of record NZ_RBLT01000065.1, on the reverse strand, counting down.
GATCGGGCCGCTGGTGGGCGGCATCTTCGCCCTCGGGATCTCCCGCGGCTACCTGGAGCTCGTCCGCGACGGGCGGGAGCGGCGGCGACTCATCGCGTCCCTCGTCGCGACGCAGCAGGAGATGGCGGCCCTCCAGGACGAGCTCGCCCGGACCCAGCGGGAGTCCGGCGCCGCCGCCGAGCGCACCAGGGTGTCGCGCGACATCCACGACACGGTCGCCCAGAGCCTGTCGTCCATCGTCCTGCTGGCGCGGTCGGCGGCCGAGCACGAGGACGGCCGGGAGCGGGCGCTCGGGCAGATCGGGGCGCTCGCCGCGGAAGGGCTCGCCGACGCCCGGCGCATCGTCGACGACCTCATGCCCGCTGAGCTGGACGGCTCCGCGCTGAGCGACGCCCTTGCCCGGATGCTCGAGCGCCTGACCGCCGAGACCGGGATCGCGGCCACCTTCCATGCCGACGAGGATCTGCCCGCACTCGGCCTCGACGCGGAGGTCGCCCTGCTGCGGACGGCCCAGTCCGCACTCGCCAACGTGCGCAGCCATGCCGGCGCCACTCGGGTGGTGGTGACGCTCGCGGACGCCGGCGACGCGGTGCGGCTGGACGTGGTCGACGACGGTCGCGGCTTCGACCCGTCGCGAGATCGG
>NZ_RBLT01000064.1:0-8988 GCF_003989315.1 Microbacterium sp. HSID17254 | reverse complement strand
CCCGGCACCGCGCTCGCCCCGGCCGCCGACATCAGCACGCCGCTGCCCTGGACCCGCACGGTCTGGAACGGTCGTGCCCCCCGACACCTCCCGGCCGCCGCCTCGACCACCCCGACCGCTCGCCGGCGCCCGACCTGGACCCAGGCGATCGCGGCGCTGTTCGGTGCCGCCGCTCTCGGTGTGCTCGCGGCCGCGGCCGTGGCCCTCGTCCGCACGCTGCTGAGCCTCCCCTTCATGCAGGACTTCCTGGCCGCCTTCCCGGGCGAGTACGAGCCGCCGATCCCGGTCGAGCCCGGCTTCGCGCCGTGGGTCAACTGGGCGCACTTCTTCAACATGTTCCTGATCGTGCTGATCATCCGCTCGGGGCTGCAGGTGCGCACGGAGAAGCGTCCGAGCGTGTTCTGGACGCCGCGGAACAACCCGAAGGGCAAGATCAGCCTGAACCTCTGGTTCCATCAGGCGCTCGACATCCTGTGGCTGCTGAACGGTGTGATCTTCGTGGTGCTGCTGTTCGCCACGGGGCACTGGGTGCGGATCGTGCCGACGAGCTGGGAGGTCTTCCCGAATGCGCTGTCGGCGGCGCTGCAGTACATCTCGTTCGACTGGCCGCACGAGAACGGCTGGAACAACTACAACAGCCTGCAGCAGCTCGCCTACTTCGTCACCGTCTTCCTCGCGGCACCGCTCGCCGCCGTCACCGGGTTCCGCATGTCGGGGCTCTGGCCCAAGAAGGCGGAGCGCCTGTCGAAGGCGTATCCGGTGGAATGGGCGCGCGCCCTGCACTTCCCGGTGATGCTCTACTTCGTGGCGTTCATCATCGCGCACGTCGCGCTCGTGATGCTGACCGGCTTCCTGCGCAACCTCAACCACATGTTCGCCGCGCAGGATGCCGCGACGTGGACGGGGTTCTGGGTGTTCATCGCCTCGCTCGTCGTGATCGCGATCGCGTGGGTCGCGGCGCGGCCGCTCGTGCTCGCGCCGATCGCAAAGGTGTTCGGCAAGGTCTCGGGGCGCTGATCCATGACCGACCGCACCGCCATCGAGGAGTACTGGCGCGAGGCCCGCATCGCGCTGCCGCACCTGCCCGAGGCCCTTCCCGAGGCGTGGGGTTTCGGTGCGACGCCGGAGCACGCCGACGAGCTCCTGGAGCTCGTGCTCCGCGGCATCAAGGTGGGCACCGCGTCCTCCGTCTGGGACTACGAGGAGACGGGGGATCCGCTGCCGACCGTCGGCGAACTCAGCATCATCCTCGACGGAACCGGCGCCCCGCGCGCCGTGATCGAGACCACGGCGATCGACATCGTGCCGTTCGACGAGGTCGACGAGGCGCACGCCTTCGCCGAGGGGGAGGGGGATCGCACGCTCGCGCACTGGCGCGAGGTGCACGAGCGCTACTGGCGCACCCACTCCGAGAACCCGCGCGGCTATGAACCCGACATGCCGGTGCTGTGCGAACGCTTCCGGCTGCTCCTGCCGGCCGGCACGGAGGACTGAGGAGAGGGAGATCATGGCAGAGGCCTACATCGTCGACGCGGTCCGTTCGCCGGTCGGACGCCGTGGCGGCGCTCTCGCGGAGATCCACCCCGCCGACCTCGGCGCGCACAGTCTGCGGTCCCTCGTCGACCGGACCGGCATCGACCCCGGCGCCGTGGACGACGTGATCCTCGGAGCCATCGATGCGATCGGGGGACAGGCCGGGAACGTCGCCCGCACCGCGCTGCTCGTCGCCGGCTTCCCGGAGCACGTGCCCGGCGTGACGATCGACCGCCAGTGCGGATCCAGTCAGCAGGCCGTGCACTTCGCCGCGCAGGCGGTGCTCAGCGGCACCAGTGACCTCGTGATCGCCGGCGGGCTGCAGAACATGTCGCGGATCCCGCTCACCGCCGCCGCGACCGTCGGCCGGGAGTACGGCTTCACGACGCCGTACGCCGAGTCGCCCGGATGGCAGGAGCGCTACGGCGACCAGGAGATCTCGCAGTTCCGGGGCGCGGAGCTCATCGCCGAGCGCTGGGACATCTCGCGGGAGGAGATGGAGCGGTACGCGCTGGAGAGTCACCGCCGGGCGGCCGTGGCCCAGGACGAGGGGCGGTTCGCGGCGGAGACCGCGCCGCTCGCCGGGCTCGACCACGACGAGGGCGTGCGCCGGGACACGACTCTGGAACGCATGGCCGGACTGCCGCCGCTCGCGCCCGGGGGACGGATCACCGCCGCGGTCGCGTCGCAGCTCAGCGATGCATCGAGTGCCGTGCTCATCGCCAGTGCGCGGGCGGTGCAGGAGCACGGCCTCACCCCGCGGGCCCGCATCCACCACGTCTCCGTCCGCGGCGACGACCCCGTGCTCATGCTCACCGCGCCGATTCCGGCGACCCGGTACGCGCTGGAGCGCACGGGACTCCGGATCGAGGACATCGACCTGTTCGAGGTCAACGAGGCGTTCGCCTCGGTCGTGCTCGCGTGGATGCGCGAGACCGGTGCGCCGCACGAGAAGGTCAATGTCAACGGCGGCGGCATCGCGCTGGGGCACCCGATCGGCGCGACCGGCACCCGCATCCTCGCGACCCTGCTCAACGAGCTGGAGCGCACCGGCGGTCGGTACGGCCTGCAGACGATGTGCGAGGGCGGCGGCGTCGCGAACGTCACGATCATCGAACGCCTCTGAGTGCAGACGAAAGGGCCGCCCCGCGGGGGCGGCCCTTTTCTGTGAAGACGAGGGTCAGGGGCGCACGAAGCGGACCTCGGTGAGCGTCTCCCCGAGGAACGGCTCGGTGTGCGCGGCGCCGTCGAGGTGGAATCCGTTGCGCGTGTAGAAGCGGTGCGCGCGGGGGTTGTCCTCGGCGACCCAGAGGTAGAGCGGCTCGTCCTTCTCGACGGCCGCATCGAACAGCTTCTGCCCGATGCCGGTCGAGTGGTACGCGTCGAGCAGGTAGATGAAGTACAGCTCGCGGAACGCCGGGGCGTCCTTGTCGCGGGCCGGACCCGAGCCGACGAAGCCGACGATCTCGCCGTCGACGAGCGCCGCGTTCATCTTGAAGTCGGGGCCCTGCGCCGCCCAGTGCGTCCAGAGCTCGGCCATGCGGCGGGGGGAGACCTTCTCCAGAGCCGCCTTGCTGATGAGGTGATCGTAGGTCTCGTGCCAGCACTGCGCATGCACGCGACCGAGGGCTTCCGCATCCACATCACGGACCGGACGGACGATGACTTCGGGCTGGGCTTCGGCGCTCATGCGGTGACTCTACGGCGGGTCCGTGGAAATCGGAAATCGGGACGACGGCCCCCGAGAGGCACTCCGACGGCATGGAGGAATCGGACAACGAAGTTCGACCGTCGTGCGCGGATGGCTACGATCAGTCCTCGTGAACGTGATCTGGCGGACCCTCCTCGTGATCCTCGGTGCGCGTCGTCGCGTGCGGCAGGGGAAGACCCTCGACCCCACCGCCGTCGGCACCGTGACGGTGACCACCCTGCCGACCGACCTCGACATCCTCCGCCACATGAACAACGGCCGGTACCTGTCGCTGTTCGACCTCGGTCGCTGGGACCACCTGATCCGCACAGGGTTGTTCGACGTGATGAAGGAGCAGGGCTGGTACGCGGTCGTGTCGAGCGAGACGATCACCTTCCGCAAGTCGCTCCAGCTCTGGCAGCGGTTCGAGGTGCAGTCCCGGTTCATCGGACACGACGAGAAGGCCCTGTTCCTGGAGCATCGCGCCGTGGTCGGCGGCGAGGTCTACGCCCGGGCCATCGTGCGGGCCCGCGTGCTGCGGCGCTCCGGCGGCACGGTCAGCAACGAGGAGCTCTTCGCCGCGGTGGGCAAGCCCGACGGGGTGCCGGAGATCGACGCCTGGGTGCACGACTGGGCGGCCGCGTCCGCCCTGCCTCCCGTGCGGACGCCGGCCCCCAGCATCTGGAACTGACTCGACTGCGGCCCGCCCGGTCGGGCACCCCGGGATTCCGCGACCGGCGACCTAGGGTGGTCACATGGCAGAGTCGTCGTCATCCTCCGCGGAGGCGGGGGCATCCGCATCCCTCGCCGATCAGGCGGTCGAGCTCGCGCGCCGCTGGGTGATCGAGGCGGCCGCGGCCGACGTCGACCCCGCAGCGGAACGCCTCGCCGGGGTCCTGCGCGACGCCAACGGTCTGCCGTTCACCCTCGGTTTCGTCGACGGTGTGATGCGGCCGGAGAGCCTGACCGCCGCGGCCGCCCGACTGCGCCGGATCGCGCCCATCGTGCCGGAGTTCCTGCCGTGGTACCTGCGCTCCGCCGTGCGGCTCGGCGGCGGCGTCGCCCCGGTGCTGCCGACCCCGGTCGTCCCCCTCGCGCGGCGGGCGCTGCGCGAGATGGTGGGGCACCTCGTGGTGGACGCGCGGCCCGCGAAGCTCGGACCCGCGATCGAGAAGCTGCGGGAGTCGGGCTCGCGCCTGAACCTCAACCTCCTCGGGGAGGCGGTGCTGGGCGAGGCGGAGGCGCAGCGGCGGCTCGACGGCATCCATGAGCTCATCCGGCGTCCGGACGTCGACTACGTGTCGGTCAAGGTCTCCGCCATCGTCAGCCGCATCTCGATGTGGGGCTTCGACGAGGTCGTCGACCGGGTCGTGGAGCGGCTGCTCCCGCTGTACGTGACGGCTGCGGCAGACGGCACCTTCATCAACCTCGACATGGAGGAGTATCGCGACCTCGACCTCACGATCGCCGTCTTCACGCGGCTCCTGGAGGATCCGCGGCTCACCGGTCTCGAGGCCGGGATCGTGCTGCAGGCCTACCTCCCCGACGCGCTCCCAGCCCTCCAGGAGCTCACCGCCTGGGCGCAGGACCGCGTGATCCACGGCGGAGCGCGCATCAAGGTGCGCCTCGTGAAGGGCGCGAACCTCGCGATGGAGCACGTCGAGGCGACGCTGCACGGGTGGACGCCCGCGCCCTACGACACCAAGCTCGACACCGACGCCAACTACCTGCGCTGCCTCGACTGGGCGCTGCGGCCCGAGCACACGTCGGCCGTGCGGATCGGCGTGGCCGGCCACAACCTCTTCGGCATCGCGCACGCATGGCTGCGGGCCGGGGAGCGGGGCGTCCGCGACGCGGTCGAGTTCGAGATGCTGCTCGGCATGGCTCAGGGGCAGGTGCAGGCGGTGTCCCGCGAAGTCGGTCCGGTGCTGCTGTACGTGCCGGTCGTGGCGCCCGCCGAGTTCGACGTGGCCATCAGCTACCTCGTGCGGCGGCTGGAGGAGAACGCGTCGTCCGAGAACTTCCTCTCCGCGGCGTTCCATCTGCACGACGACGAGACGCTCTTCGCCCGAGAGGCCGACCGCTTCCTCGACGCGCTCGACCGGGCGGCCGACCCCGCCCTCGCCCTCGGGCCGCGGCGCACGCAGGACCGCCTCGCGCCGGTGCACGAGTCCGTGCGGCCGGCGCCGGTCAGCCCGGTCGCGGAGGCCGATCTCACCAAGGCCGTGCTCGGCATCGTGCGCGGCTCGGACGACGCCGACACCGGCGCCTACCTCGAGACCGCCGTGTACGCGGCGCGCGAGCGTGGGGAGGACACCGGGGGCGCCCCGGGCTTCGCGAACACGGCCGATACGGATCTCGCGCTCCCCGCCAACCGCGAGTGGGCGGCGGGGATCCGCGCACGGCTCGCGGACTCGACGGTCGGGACGGAGGTCCTGGACGCGGCCCGCGTCGACGCCGCCGACGACCTCGGCCGCATCGTGCGCGGTGTGCAGGGTGCGGCGGCGGCCTGGGGTGCGCGTCCTGCAGCCGAACGGGCCGAGGTGCTGCTGCGCGCAGCGGCGGCGCTCGAGTCCCGGCGTGCGGAGCTGATCGAGGTCGCGGCGGTGGAGACGGGCAAGGTCTTCGCCGAAGCCGATGTCGAGGTGAGCGAGGCCGTCGACTTCGCCCGGTACTACGCCGCCACGTGCCGCGAGCTCGACGCGATCTCCGGCGCCGTGTTCGTCCCCGCCCGCGTGACCGTCGTCGCGCCGCCGTGGAACTTCCCCCTCGCGATCCCCGCGGGTGGCGTGCTGGCGGCGCTCGCCGCGGGCTCCGGCGTGGTCCTGAAGCCCGCCCCGCAGGCGCGGCGGTGTGCGGCGGTGCTCGTGGAGGCGCTGTGGGACGGTGGCGTGCCCCGTGAGGCTCTCGCTCTCGTCGACATCGAGGAAGGCGACCTCGGCCGTGCCCTCATCACGGACGAGGCGGTGGATCGGGTGATCCTCACCGGGTCGTGGGAGACCGCGGCGCTGTTCCGCTCCTGGCGTCCCGACCTGCCCCTGCTCGCCGAGACCAGCGGCAAGAACGCCATGATCATCACGCCCTCGGCCGATCTCGACCTCGCCGTGGCCGACCTCGTGAAGAGCGCGTTCGGTCATGCGGGGCAGAAGTGCTCCGCGGCGTCCCTCGCGATCCTCGTCGGGCCGGTGGGGCGCTCGCAGCGTTTCGCCCGTCAGCTCGCCGACGCTGTCCGCTCGCTGCGTGTCGGGTGGCCCTCGGATCCGCTCGCCGAGGTGGGCCCGGTCATCGAGAAGCCCGAGGGGAAGCTCGCCTGGGCCCTCTCCGAGCTGGAGGGCGACGAGCGGTGGCTCATCGAACCCGCCCTCGACTCCGCCGACGACGGCAGCGGCCGGCTGTGGCGCCCGGGCGTGCGGGTCGGCGTGCAGTCCGGTTCCCGCTTCCACACCGAGGAGTTCTTCGGACCGGTCCTCGGGGTCATGCACGCGCCGACCCTCGCCAAGGCCATCGACCTGCAGAACGCCGTCGCCTACGGTCTCACCGCGGGGCTGCACACACAGGACCCGGACGACCTCTCCTTCTGGCTCGACCGTGTGCAGGCCGGGAACCTCTACGTCAACCGCGGCACCACCGGGGCGATCGTGCAGCGGCAGCCGTTCGGCGGGTGGAAGCGCTCCTCCGTCGGCGCCGGTGCCAAGCCGGGCGGGCCGAACCACCTCATCGGACTCGGGTCGTGGCGCGCCCAGCACGGGGCCCCGGCGTCGAGCACCCTCCATCTGCGGGGGCTCGACTCCCGGATCACGGGGCTCATCGAGGCGGCGCAGCCCTCCCTCCCGTTCGAGTCGTTCGAGTGGCTTCGGCGATCCGCTCTGTCGGACGCGTTGGCCTGGGATCGGGAGTTCGGCCGGGTGCGGGACGTCTCGCGGCTGGAGATCGAGCGCAACCTCTTCCGGTATCGGCCCGTGCCCGTGGAGATCCGCGCCACCGAGGACGCCGCCCTGCACGACCTGCTGCGGGTCGTGATCGCGGGAGTGCGCGCGGGGGCGGGCTTCGTCGTGTCCACTCCGGTCGGCCTTCCGGCGGGCGTGCGGCATGCTCTGGGCGACCTGGACGCCGTGGTGTTCCTGGAGACGGAGGTCGAGTGGCTCCAGCGGATGCAGGTGGCCGAGGAGTCGGGGGCCGCGGGAGATGCGGGTGATCTCGTGCTTCCGCGGCATGGGCGTGTGCGGCTCGTGGGTGGACAGGAGTCGGTGGCGGCGCTGCGCTCCGCGCTGGCGGTGGCCACCGGCGGTGACCCGGACCTCGCGGTGTACGACGCGGAGGTGACGGCGGCGGCCCGCATCGAGCTCCTCCCGTTCGTGCATGAGCAGTCCGTCTCGATCACCGCCCACCGCTACGGAAACCCCGACCCCTGGAGCGCCTCCGTCATCTGACCCCCGGCCGTTTCGGTGCGGGTGCAACAACGGGCCTCCCCGCGCCATCCGGGGTGCGATTCTGATCCCACCTCCGGGGCGTACGTGTCTCCAAGCCGCGGGTGCAAAAACGCGCCGCTCCGGAGCGACGGGGGTGCGTTCTCGATCCCGCCTGCGGTGGGGGGAGTGGGTGGCGTGCGGGATCGGAAACGGGCGGGAGAGGCGGTGCGGGGGTGCGATTGTGATCCCGGGAGAGACTGCGGAGACGGGACGGGGGTGCGGGGACGGGGTGCGGTGTAAAAGATTCTTGACATGAGTGGGGTGCGGACGTAGTCTCGTGTCAAGAATTTTTGACACGAGGAGATTCGCATGGTCTACGAGGAGCGCAACGTCTGGGCCGGGCTCATCGTCAGCCCGATCGTCGCGGTCGTCTACGTCGTGCTGCTGCTACAGCAGGCCGGCGGCGGACCGCTCACCGCCACGGACTGGTTCCCGCTGATGCTGTGGACGATCGGCGGGGGCATCGTCGGGACGATCGTGCTCAGCGTCCTCTGGGGCATCGTCGCCGGGATGTCCGATCCGGACGGCGTCGGCCGCTCCGACATCCGCGACCGGGACATCGGCCGGATGGGAGCCCGCGTGGAGCAGGCCTTCGTCACCATCGCCGGCCTCGGGGTCATCGTCCTCTGCGGTCTCGGTGCCGACGTGTTCTGGATCGCGAACACCATGTTCGCCGGGTTCCTCGTGGCGGCCGTCGTCGGCGGTGTCGCCCGGGCCATCGCGTACCGCCGAGGGCTGCGCTGATGGTCAAGCCCACCCTCGTCTCCAACACCATCCGCGCCCATCGCGAGCGCGCCGGACTCACGCAGGCCGAGCTCGCCCGCACGATCGGGGTCACCAGGCAGACCCTCATCGCGATCGAACAGCAGAAGTACTCGCCGACACTGGAGCTCGCGTTCCAGATCGCCCGGGCGTTCGGGGTCGGGATCGACGACCTGTTCGCGTATCCGACCGACCCCGGAGGTGCCGCATGACCGAGACCATGCCAGCCTGGACCCGCGAGACGTACGGCCCGGCCGCCGGGACAACACGGACCCGGCAGCCCGTCCCCCAGCCGCATCGGGGCGAGGTCGTGCTGCGCGTGCAGGCCACCGCCCTCAACGCCGGCGACGTGCGGCTGCTCCTCGGCGACCCGCTGCTGGTCCGGCCGTTCTTCGGGCTCACCCGCCCCAAGCACCCGGTGCGCGGGCTCGACGTCGCCGGCACCGTCGTGGCGGTCGGCGCGGACGTGGTGAACGCCGAGCTCGGCGAACTCGTCGTCGGGGAGCTGCAGGGCGGCGGCGGCCTCGCCTCCCA
>NZ_RBLT01000063.1:0-8703 GCF_003989315.1 Microbacterium sp. HSID17254 | reverse complement strand
CGACGGAGATCGCCGAGGAGGCGGGTGCGCTCGCCCGTACCCGACGCCGGGAGGGCGTCCGGCTCGCGGCGACCAAGTCGACGCTCGCCGACATCGTGACCGAGGCGGACCGCGAGGTGGAGGCGCTCATCCGCGAGCGACTGCGCGCGGCGCGGCCGGCGGACGGTTTCCTCGGCGAGGAGTCGGGGGCGGCCACCGGCGACAGCGGCATCACGTGGGTGGTCGACCCCATCGACGGCACGGTGAACTACGCCTACGGCATCCCCGCGTACAACGTGAGCATCGCGGCCGTCAGCGGCCCTCCGGAGCCCGACGCATGGGAGGCGCTGGCCGCCGCCGTGCACGCGCCCGCCATCGGCGAGACCTTCGCGGCCGCTCGCGGGCACGGTGCCTGGTCGGACGGCGTCCGGCTCGCGGTGACCGCGGTGACCGACGCCGGAGCACTCCTGGCGACCGGGTTCGGCTACGACCCGGCGACGCACGACGGCGACCTCGCGACGGTCCGCCGGGTGATGCCCATCGCCCGGGATCTCCGCCGTATGGGTTCGGCGGCCCTGGACCTGGCCTACGTGGCGGCGGGCCGACTGGACGGATACTTCGAGCGCGGCCTCAAACCGTGGGATCACGCGGCGGGTGCCCTGCTCGTCCAGGAAGCGGGTGGGCGCGTGAGCCGGATCGACCGGGAATCGCCGCGGCCCTTCCTGATCGCGGGTGGCGTGACCGTGCACGACCGACTCCGGGATATCCTCGATGAGGAAAAACCCTGACCGATCCATGGCTTTCACAGGAGGATCGGGGTAGTGTTTACCCGATCGTTACTTTCACCACCCGAAGGTGAGAGTTGTCATTGCGCCCCCGAGCATCACGAACGACCGAGAGATTAGCTTTGCCCTTCGAGAACCCCCAGGCTGCCGCTGCGCCCACGCGCCGGTCCAGCCGCCCTCGCACTGCGGCCTCCGAGGCCTCGGCGAGCGGGTCGACGGCACCCCTCGCTGACGCGGAGACCGTGATCGCCCTCGCTGCTGTCATCCCCCTGTCCCGTCGCGCCGCGCGTCAGCGCCAGGCCGAGGTGCCCCCGGTGCCGGTCGCACCCGAGGAGCCCTTCATCGCCGCGGCTGCACCCGCCATCGCCGATGTCCCCGCGGTGCCCGTCGTCGCCGAGATCGTCGAGAAGTCCGAAGACACGGTCCCGGTCGAGGACATCGCCCCGGCATCCGAGCCCTTCGTCGCCGAGGCTGACGCCGAGGGCGACGCCTTCGAGCGGGCTTCCCGCGCGTTCCGCACCACCGGCTCCATCCCGACTGCGTCGACGTCCCGGCGTTCGGCCTTCGTCGCGAACGCCGCATCGCAGGCCGCGCCGAAGATCGACACCGCCGGCCTCGCGGCCGTCGGTCCTCACCGCACCCGCCGCATCCGCAAGACCCTCGCCGCCGGTGCCACCGTCGGCGCGATGGGGCTCGCCGGACTCCTGGCCGTGTCCATGACCCTGCCCGCGGAGGCCGTCGCGGCCGCCCAGGGCGGATCCCTCGCCTCGACGTCCCTCGTCACCGCGGCCGCCGCCGACGCGGCAGGCTCGGCGGACGACGAGATCCAGGCTTTCGTCGCGCCGTCGGGCGTGCAGAACGAGCCGCTCTCGCGCGCCGACAACTTCAGCACGGTCTCGCTCGTCGAGGTCGCCGCCGAGCAGGGCATCAACTACTCCGGTGAGATCTTCACGAATGACCCGGACGCCGCCATCCAGTGGCCGTTCCTCGTCGGAGTGGGCATGAGCTACGGCTACGGCATGCGCAGCGGCCGCCTCCACGAGGGCATCGACTTCGTGCCGGGCAACGGTGCGCCCATCCAGGCGATCGCCGACGGCACCGTCCGCATCGCGACCGAGCAGGGTGCCGCCTACGGTGTCACGGTCTACATCGACCACGTCATCGACGGCTCGGTCATCACGAGCCACTACTCGCACATGCAGTACGGCTCGCTGCAGGTGAAGGCGGGCGACAAGGTCAAGGTCGGCGACATCGTCGGCAAGACCGGTAACACCGGCCGCTCCTACGGGGCGCACCTGCACTTCGAGCTCATCGTGAACGGGACGACCATCGACCCGATGCCGTGGCTCAAGAAGAACGCCGGACGCACGTCGCTCACCTCGGAGGAGTGACCGTCTCGATTTCATGAGGACGCCACAGTGATGGTATTCTCGTGTGGTTGCCCCGCGAGGGGCAGCACGCCCCGATAGCTCAGTGGCAGAGCACTTCCATGGTAAGGAAGGGGTCGTCAGTTCAATCCTGACTCGGGGCTCGGAGTTCGCATCTGCGATGCGGATGCCGTGCGGCAGGGTAGCTCAGTTGGTGAGAGCGCACGACTCATAATCGTGAGGTCGCGGGTTCAAGCCCCGCTCCTGCTACAGAATGAAACCCCCGGAACCTCCCGGGGGTTTATCTGTTTGGTCCGCGTGGCCTCCCACTGTAGAGCAACTTGCTGAGCCGATGTACTGCGACCTTCTGTCGTAGCCTGCTATGTGACGCCGCCGCGCAGAGCGACACAGGGCTGCTTGCGAGTACGCCGCCCTTGCGGCTGCCCAAGAACCCGCTCGGCCCGAAGCGGTTGCGAAGTGGCGGACCGCGGTGCAGACTCAAGCGGAGCAGGGCCATCGACTCGTGACTGCGTTGGCGTCAGGTCAGCCGTAATGATCCGTGGCTGAAAAGAGGGACATGGCGCAGGCGGCCGCTGACTTGAACCGACAGCGCACTCTGTCGGTAGGCAGGCAAGAGTTGGGGCGCGACTTCAGCTTGAGATTGGCCGACTGAAGTCCGAGGCTTTGGGCCTGCTGTGCCCAAAAAGCGCAAGGGGGATTAGGAGAGGCTACATGCGAGGTCAATGGACGAGAAGCACCGTCAAGTGGCTCGCGCTGACAGCCGCAGGTCTCACGTTCCTCAGCAGTCTTGCGATGCTCGCGATAGGCATTGTGAGTGCTGATGCTGCTTTCATCGGATTCGCAACTGCGTGCGTTCCAGCCTCGCTCGCTGCTGTGGCGGTGATTCTCGGCGTCGAGACGTGGGCGGACGCCCGAGCTGCGGCCCTCGACGAAAAGTCGCGTGAGGCGCTTGAGCAGTTCATCACGATTTCCGCAACGGTTATTCCTAATGGACTCAATCTGGCGGGCATTGACATACCTATGCGTGCGAACATCGCGACATGGGGTTCCCCGCAGCTACTGCGAAAGCTCGCGGAGCGAACGCGCCTCATCGACGAGATTGCTTCTGAGTTTGCCGCCGACGTGGAACGTGCGCGCGAGCTGGCGGGTGATCCGGATGCGACGGTGGTAGTGGACATAGGTGACCGCAAGGCGCAACTAGCGCAGCTGACCGCTGAGGCGGTGGCCCTCGCGCGTGCCGAACTCGGGCTCGTTGCAGTTTCACCCGCCGAGGTCTACGGAGTGCTCTACGGCAGTGTAAACGGCCTTCGCTACGATGAGATCCCGCCGATTGGGACGCCGCCACCGAAACTGACGACGATCAACGACCCGACCACAACAAGTTCCTAATGACGAAGCAGTCGCGGGATGCCGGAGCAAGGGGTCTGGTCCGCGGGCCACGGGACTGGAAGCGGCGCGGCTGGGCTACTAAAGATGAAAACCCCCGGAACCTCCCGGGGGTTTTGTCGTCTCCGACCTCCGTGCCGGGATACCGTCCTCACCCGCGCGGAGCGCCTTAGAGTGTGACGCGTCGGCCACCCAGCCGGCCACCGAGATGGCGGGCATCGAGGGACGAGGTCTGCCGTGTCTGCGCCCGATCGCCGTGCGAGCATCGTGTTCCGGGACGCCCGGCGCGCCCTGGAGGAGGCGGTCGCGGAGGGCCGCGGCCACTGCCTCGGGCTGGAGACGCTCGCGCCGCAGGAGTCGTGGGACGTGCTGGTCGCCGAAGGGTACGGGCGCGCGCTGCTGACCGGTGCCCTCGCCGGTGCCCTCGCCGGGCTGCGGCGGCACGGCGTGACCGTCGCCGACGTGCTGAGCTGTCCTGCGGTCCCTCTCGGGGTCGAGCTCGGGCCGATATCCCTCCGGCTCGTCATGGGGTGGCTCGCGGTCGGCGTGGCCGAGATGGACGATGCCGTCGTGTCGCGGACGATGGTGGCCGGTGTCGCCGACGACCTCATCGGTGCCTCCGATGCGGCCCTGGCCGTCGGCGATGCGCACCGGGTGGCCGTGCTGGTGTTCTCGATCGCGGCGGTCGGCACCCACGCCGTCTGGCGTGCGGGGTGACGCGCGCTGTCAGCGCTGAGGGGCGAACGCGTCGGGTGCGGAGGTGCGGACGCGACCGCGGATGAAGATCATCAGCACGAGACCCACGACGACCACCACGATGTTCCCCAGAGCCGCGAACGCCGTCAGCCCACCCTCGGCGGGGTGCAGCGTCTGCAGGAAGATGCTCGGGTCGGTGCTGGCGTGCAGGAGGATCGGGGCGAAAATGGTCCGGGTGACGCGGAGCGCGAGGTACATGCAGATGCCGAACGCGAACGTGTACACGAGCTGGAAGAGCGTCGGCAACAGATCCTGACCGGTCAGCAGGTTCCCCGAGTGCAGCGCGGCGAAGACGGCGGACGAGACGACGGCGACGACGAGCTCGCGCGCCCCCGCGTCGCGCATCATCTTCACGACGAGGCCGCGGGTGAGGACCTCTTCCGCGAAGCCGATGGCGAGTCCCGCGAGCAGCCAGGTCGCGACCACATCCAACCCGACGCTGCCATAGTCGATCGTGAGGAAGCGGAGGACGTTGAACAGCAGGACGGCGACGATCGCGATCCACATCCATCCCGCTCCCCGGATCGGCTGGCGCCCGAACACGGGGCGCCACCACCCGACCGAGGCGATGAACCCGATGAGCAGGAGACCCCCGACGAGGATCGGAAGGACGTCGTAGACGAGGACGCCGGCTGCGCTGGCCGGGTCGTCGACCTGCGCGGCCAGCGGGAGGAAGGCGAGCGAGAACAGCTGATAGAGGCCGTAGTACACCGCCGCGAGCAGGAGAGCGCGCCACCAGCCTCCGCAATCCCAGAAGCGCTGCCAGGCGGAACGGTGCGGTGCGGCGTCGATCACGGGTGCTCCTCGAAGGGGGAAGGGGCGGACGGCTCTAGTCTGGTGGTTCCGTGCCGGACCCGACGAAAGCGCCGGACGACACGCCGTGTCAACCCCCTCGGCCCCGGGAAGCCGCCCGCTCAGACTGGCCGTCCGGATCCCCAACGTCAGGAGGCGCCATGTCCGACACGTCGAACAGCCAGGAGAACCAGGAGGAGATCGAGGCCATCGGCGTCGACCCCGACTTCGTCACCACCGACCACGACCCCGAGCCCGACGAGCTTCCGGCGACGGGCGGCGGGGAGGACGACGACGACGTCGACGTCGCCGACCTCCCCTAGCGCGGGCTACTTGCCTGCGGGCGCCGAGCCGGTCTCTCCCGGCTCGGCGTCCGCGCGTGCGGCGTCGACCCGCCCTCCGGCGCGGAGCTCGGCCTCCAGGCGCTCGGCCTCCTCGCCGCTGATCGCCTCACCGCGGGCCACGAGACCGGCCTGATCCGACAGCGGGATCTGCTTGAGGAACAGCGACAGGATGAGCGCGAGCGCGATGAAGGGCACGAGGTACCAGAACACCGGCGCGAGCGCGTCCGCGTACGCCGTGACGATGCCGTCGCGCACCTCGTCCGGCAGACTGTTCAGCGTGGCGGGGTCGATCGTGGATGCGGCCTGGGACGCGGCCTCGGGGGATGCCCCGGCGCCGGCGAACACGCCGAGGAGGTTCTCCGTCAGCCGCGTGGTGAAGATCGTGCCGAACACCGCGGTCCCCAGCGAGGCGCCGACCTCGCGGAAGTAGTTGTTCGTGCTCGTGGCGGTGCCGATCTCGCCTGCCGGGACGGCGTTCTGCACGACGAGCACGACGACCTGCATGATGAGGCCGAGCCCGGCGCCGAAGACGAACAGGAACGCGCAGATCAGCCAGATCGGCGTCTCCGCCGACAGGGTGGTCATGGCGACCATCGCGATGCCGGTGATGATGGTGCCGAGGATCGGGTAGATCTTGTACTTCCCGGTCTTCGAGATCGCGATGCCGGAGAAGATCGAGGTCCCCATGAGGCCCACCATCATCGGGATCATCAGCAGCCCCGACGCGGCGGCGGACGTTCCGGACGACATCTGCAGGAATGTCGGGACGAAGCCGATCGCCGCGAACATGCCGATGCCGAGGACGAGGCCGATCGCGGTGGCGTTCACGAAGATCGGGTTGCGGAAGAGGCTGAGCGGGATGATCGGGTCCTGCACGCGCGACTCGGTGATGACGAACGCCGTCGCCGACACCACGAGGCCGGCGCCCCAGGCCCAGGTCGCCAGGGAATCCCAGCCGAACGCGGCGTCGCCGCCGAAGTCGGTGAAGAAGATGAGGCACGTCGTGGCAGCGGACAGGAAGAGCACGCCGAGGATGTCGATCGGCTTCTCCGCCTTCTTGCTGGGGAGCTTCAGCGCTACGAGGGCGATGAGGAACGCCGCGATGCCGACCGGGATGTTGATGTAGAACGCCCACTGCCAGGTCATGTGGTCGACGAAGAAGCCGCCGAGGAGCGGTCCGGCGACCGCGGAGAGGCCGAACACCGCACCGAGCGGGCCCATGTACTTGCCGCGCTCGTTGGCGGGCACGATGTCGGCGATGATCGCCTGCGAGAGGATCATGAGCCCGCCGCCACCGAGGCCCTGGAGGGCACGGAAGACGACGAACATCCAGAAGTCCGTCGCGAAAGCGCAGCCGACCGAGGCGAGCGTGAACAGGGCGATGGCGACGAGGAACAGCGACCGCCTGCCCAGCACGTCGCCGAACTTGCCGTAGATCGGCATGACGATGGTGGTGGCGAGCAGGTAGGCCGTGGTGATCCAGACCTGATGGTCGACGCCGCCGAGCTGGCCGACGATGGTGGGCATCGCGGTCGACACGATCGTCTGGTCGAGGCTCGCGAGCAGCATGCCCGCGATCAGGGCGCTGAAGATGATCCAGATGCGGCGCTTCGTCAGGAGGAAGGGCGCATCCGCGGTGGCGGTGGCGGACATCAGTGGGCTTTCTGTGAAGGGGAGTAGAGGTCGCGCGCGAGGCGCAGCCGGCGGGTGATGAGGTCGGCGAACGGTTCGGTGGAGTGGTGGTGCAGCAGCTGCTCCATGCACAGGCGCACGAGCGCGCCGACGGAGTGGACGAGCACCTCCGCGCGCAGCTCCGCGTCCGGCTCCGTGCCGATGCGGCGGGCCACGAGGGCGATGTCGCGGCGCTCGTGCTTCTCCTGCTGCTCGAAGGCGGCCCGCAGCAGCCGCGGCTCCTGCTCGATGACGGCGAACAGCTCCGCGGCGTGCTCGATGGGATCGAAGAGGGCGAACCGCTCGATGGTGAGCTGCACGAAGTCGTCCAGGAGATCGCCCTCGCGGTCGAGGAAGGCCGCTTCGAGCTCCTCCTGGCGGGAGTCGATGACGGCGAAGCCGAAGACCGCGTTCTCCTTGCTCTCGAAGTAGTTGAAGAACGTGCGCCGCGAGACCCCGGCGTCGGCGCACAGCTCCTCGACGGTGAAGCCCGCGAAGCCCCGCTCGGTGGTCAAGCGGCGCGCGGCTTCGGTGAGCGCGCGCGTGGTCCGACGCTTGCGCTGCTCCCGGGTGGATTCTGCACTGTTCTCCATAGAGTGCAACTTTGCACTCTGAACCTTGGAGTGCACTGAGAGCTGCCGCCGAGAGGCGAGCCGAAATTCGTTCGGAGAAGTTTGTGACATTCTGTGCTCCCCGACCGTCTTAGTGGTGTCGTGAGAACACGGCCCGCGCGGGAACCGCGTGGTCACACGGATGAAGGAGCTCGAGATGGCGAACGTGACTGGGGGCACCCAGCCCAAGGCTCAGGTCGTTCCGGCGTCGCAGGGGGCGGCGGGGAAGACCACGATCGAGGATGCGGTGGTCGCGAAGATCGCCGGCATCGCGGCACGAGAGGTGGACGGGGTCTACGCGCTCGGCGGCGGCGCCGCACGCATGATGGGCGCCATCCGCGACGCCCTCAACACGACCGACCTCGCGCAGGGGATCAGCGTCGAGGTGGGCGAGACGCAGGTGGCCGTCGACGTGACGATCGTCGCGGAGTACCCCGTGTCCCTGCAGAAGGTGGCCGACCAGGTGCGGGCCGCGATCCACCGGGCCATGGTGGAGCTGGTGGGCATGGAGGTCGCCGAGGTGAACGTGACCGTCAACGACGTGCACATCCCCTCCGAGGACGACGACGAGGCTCCGGAGGCGCGAGTCCAGTGAACGCCTCGGTGATCGGCGGAGCTGCGGCGACGGTGCTCGCGCTGACCTGGATCGTCTGGGGGTTCTGGGCGTTCCTGCTCGTCACCCTCGCGATGCTCGTCGGTGCGGTCGTCGGCCGCATCGTCGACGGTCGCCTGGACGTGCGGGCGCTCGCCGACGTGGTGCGCGGGCGGCGATCGTCCTCATGAGCGTCGCAGTGACGGACGGGCCGACGACCGTGGCGGGGGCCACGGTCGTCGAGGCCCGGGCGCTGCATCGGCTCGCGCTGGGGATCGTCGGCGATGTCGCCGGAGTCGGCGCGGGAGACGCGAGCGTCGACCTCGCCGACAGCCGCGGCGACCTGCGGGTCTCCGTGGCGGTCCCGGTCGTCCTGGGGAGCCGCGGGGGCGGTCCCGA
>NZ_RBLT01000062.1:0-9042 GCF_003989315.1 Microbacterium sp. HSID17254 | reverse complement strand
TCGCACACGTCCACGTCGATGTCGAGGTGCACCCGGGCGGCGTCGCCCGCGCCCGCGATCTCGACGGCCTCGGCCACGACGTCGGCGATGCCGCGACGGCGCACGTCGTCGAGGGTGACGACCCGGATGCCCCAGTCGGCCGCGCGGCGGGCGTACGCGGCGGAGTTCGCGAAGTCGGCGAGGCCGATCTGCACGATCCGGGTGGGGTCGATGCGGGCCGTCGGGACGCCTGCCGCGGTGGGGACGTCCTCGACGAGCCGCCGCACCGGGGTGCCGTTGGAGACGCCGTCGCGCAGGTCGAAGTGGGCGTCGAACGTGATCAGGCCCGTCGCCCGGGCGCCGAGCGCGACCGGGTAGGTGAGGGAGTTGTCGCCGCCGAGGGCGATGACGAGGTCTGAGGCGTCCGCCAGCTCCCGGACCCGCTCGATCGTCCGCGCTTCTCCCGCGTCGCCGTCCGGCTCCGGCACGTCCCCGGCGTCGGCGATGCGGAGCACCTCGTCCAGATCGATCGTCGGTGGGCCGAGGACCGTCGTGCCGTATCGGGGGAGCGCCTCGCGGATCGCGGCCGGAGTCGCGTGCGCCCCGGTCGGGGACAGGGAGGTGCGCCAGGTCGGGACGCCGAGGAGCACCGCATCGGCCGTGCCCTCGAACGCGGGCCAGGCGCCGGCACGCGGCCAGAGCGGATCGTGGGACAGCGCCATGTCAGACTCCCGGGATCAGGGCGTGGGCGACGGTGAAGATCGCGAGGCCGGCGAGGGCGCCGACGACGGTGCCGTTGAGGCGGATGTACTGCAGATCGCGGCCGACCATGAGCTCGATCTTCTCGGTGGTCTCGGCGGGATCCCAGCGCTCCACGGTGTCGGTGATGATCGAGGCGATGTCGTGCCGGTACCGGTCGACGAGGAAGACAGCCGCATCGGAGACCCACGTGTCGACGCGGCGCTGCAGGGCGGCGTCGGTCGTGAGCCGCTCGCCGACCTCCTGCAGTGCCTGCACGGCGCGGCGCCGCAGCCCGCTCTCCGGGTCGGCGAGGGAGGTGAGGAGTCCGTTCTTGGCGGTGTTCCACGCCTCCGCGGCGAGGGCGCCGACGCGCGGGCTGTCGAAGAGCGCGGCCTTGGCGTTCTCCAGCTTCTCGCGCGTCGCGGGATCGTTCTGCAGGGCGTCCGCGAGGCGGGACAGGTACCCGTCGATCGCGAGGCGGGCCGGATGCCGCGGGTCGGCCTGCACGGCGCGGACGAACTTGACCGCCTCGTTGTACACGGTGTCGTCGATGAGGCGGTGCGCGATCTTCGGCATCCATCCGGGGAGGCGCCGGGAGACGAGTCCGGTGAAGGAGGCCGCGTTGGCGTCGAGCCATCGCCCGATGCTGTCCACCGCGAGGTCGACGGCACCGTGGTGCGCCTCCGCCTCCACGATCTTCTCCAGCCACGCCCCGGCGGGCGGCCCCCACTCCGGCGCGACGAGATGCTCGCGCGCGAGGTCGGCGAGGAGATCGCGCACGTCGTCGTCGCTCAGGGCGTTCAGCACGGCCGTCGCGACCGTCGCCCCCTCGGCCGCCACGCGCTCGGCATGCGGGGTCTCCCGGAGCCACTCCCCGGCGCGGAGGGCGATCGCGGTGCTGGTGAGCTTGGTGCGCACGACGTCGGCGGCGAGGAAGTTCGTCTCCACGAACTCGCCCAGCGTGCGGCCGATCTCGTCCTTGCGGTTCGGGATGATCGCAGTGTGCGGGATGGGCAGGCCGAGCGGACGGCGGAACAGCGCGGTCACCGCGAACCAGTCTGCCAGCGCGCCGACCATGCCGCCCTCCGCCGCGGCGCGGACGTACGCGAGCCCGCCGACCCGCTCCTGGAACGCGAACGCGACGACGAAGGCGAGGGCCATGAAGATCAGCGCCCCGAGCGCGACGGCCTTCATCCGCCGCAGCGCGCGCCGGCGCTCCTGGTCGGCGACGGAGAGCAGCGTCGTGGGTGTTCGCGGCATGACGTCATCCTTTCACGGGGCGAGTAGCCTCGATACGTGATCGAAGACATCAAGAAGCGCGCCCTGCACCGCACCAGCATCCTCGAGGGTCAGATGCGCGGCGTCGCGCGGATGATCGAGAACGAGGAGTACTGCATGGACATCATCACGCAGTCCCGCGCGATCCAGCGCTCCCTCGAGTCGCTCAACCGTCTGCTGCTGGAGAACCACCTGCGCACGCACGTCACCCACATGTTCGAGGACGGCGGCGAGGAGCGCGACAAGGCCGTCGGCGAGCTCCTCAAGGCGTTCGACTTCGACCGCAAGTAGCGGCCGGCGGGGGACGCCTCTCACCCGACCGCGTACCCGTCGGCGACCGCCAGCGCCTCCTCGATCGCCCCCAGACCCCGCACCAGCTCCGCCTCCTCGATCACCAGCGGCGGAGCGATGTGCACGCGGTGGAAGTGCGTGAAGGGCCAGACCCCTGCCCGCTTCGCGGCGGCGGCGAACGCCGTCATCGGGGCGGCGTCGGCACCGCTCGCGTTGAACGGCACCAGCGGCTCCCTGGTCTGCTGATCCCGCACGAGCTCCACCGCCCAGAACAGCCCGCGACCGCGCACCTCGCCCACGCTCGGATGCGACTGCGCCCACGAGCGCAGGGTCGGACCGACGACCCGCTCGCCGAGGTCGCGCACCCGTTCCAGGATGCCGTCGCGGCGGAACACCTCGAACGTGGCCACACCGGCCGCGCAGGCGAGAGGGTGCCCGGAGTACGTCAGTCCGCCCGCGAACGGGACGGTGTCGAAGGACGCGGCGATGCGGTCGGAGATCACGACGCCGCCGAGGGGGACGTAGCCCGAGTTCACGCCCTTCGCGAAGGTGATCAGGTCGGGGCGGCCCTCGAAGGCATCGATGCCGAACCACTCGCCGAGCCGGCCGAACCCCACCATCACCTCGTCCGCGATGAAGACGATCCCGTAGCGATCGCAGAGCGCGCGTACCCCGGGCAGATAGCCGGGCGGCGGAAGCAGCACGCCGTTGGTGCCGACGACCGTCTCGACGATGATCGCGGCGATGGTCTGCGGTCCCTCGAGCTGGATGGTCTGCTCCAGATGCGCGAGGGCGCGCTCCGTCTCCTGCTCGGTCGTCTCGCTGTGGAACGGGGAGCGGTAGAGGTACGGTCCGAAGAACCGCACGGCCCCGGTGTCCGTGACGTCGTTCGCCCAGCGGCGCGGGTCGCCGGTGAGGGAGATCGCGGTCGCGGTCGAGCCGTGGTAGCTGCGGTACATCGACAGCACCTTCCTGCGGCCCGTGGCCTGCCGGGCCATGCGCACCGCGTACTCGTTCGCCTCCGCGCCGCCGTTCGTGAAGAACACCTTCTCGAACCCGTCGGGAGCGACCTCGGCGATGAGACGGGCGAGCTCCCCGCGCACATCGTTGGCCATCGACGGCTGGATGGTGGCGAGCCGCCCGGCCTGCTGCTGGATCGCTGCGACGAGGTCCGGGTGCTGGTGGCCGAGGTTGAGGTTCACGAGCTGGCTGGAGAAGTCGAGGTAGGCGCTGCCCTCGTAGTCCCAGAATGTCGAGCCCCGACCGGTGGCGACCGGCAGCGGGTCGATCAGCGCCTGCGCGCTCCAGGAGTGGAAGACGTGGGCGCGGTCGTCGGCGCGCACCTGCGCCTCGGCGTCCGGGGCGGGGAGCGGGAAGGAGAGTCCGTGGCGGTCGGTGAAGGTCGTCATCGTGATCGCTCCTCGTCAGTGGTTGCTCGGGAAGCCGAGGTCGATCTGCGACGGGGTGTGGTCGGGCCACCGCGTCGTCACGACCTTCGACCGCGTGTAGAAGTGCACGGACTCCGGGCCGTAGATGTGCGCGTCGCCGAAGAGCGAGTCCTTCCACCCGCCGAACGAGTACGCGCCGATGGGCACCGGGATCGGGACGTTGACGCCGACCATGCCGACCTCGATGTCGAACTCGTACTGCCGCGCCGTCCCGCCGTCGCGCGTGAAGATCGCGGTCCCGTTGCCGTAGGCGTTCGCGTTGACGAGCGCGACCGCCTCCGCGTAGGAGCCCACGCGCACGACGGACAGGACCGGGCCGAAGATCTCGTCGTCGTAGACGCGCATGCCGGGCGTGACGTCGTCGATCAGGCTCACCCCGAGGAAGAAGCCGTCGCCGTCGAACCGCTTCGTGGTGCCGTCGACGACGACCGTGGCGCCCTCCCCGGGGGCCTCTGTGACGTAGGAGGCGACCCGGTCACGGTGCTCCGCGGTGATGAGGGGCCCCATCTCGCTCGCCGGGTCCGTGCCGGGGCCGATCGAGAGGCCGTCGATGCGGCGGGCGATCGCGGCGACGAGGTCGTCGGCGATGTCGCCCACCGCCACGAGCACGGACACCGCCATGCAGCGCTCGCCCGCGGAGCCGTACGCTGCGGAGACGGCGGCGTCGGCGGCCGCGTCGATGTCGGCGTCGGGCATCACGACCATGTGGTTCTTCGCGCCGCCGAGCGCCTGGACCCGCTTCCCGGCGGCGGACGCCCGTCCGTAGATCGACCGGGCGATCGGGGTCGAGCCGACGAAGCTCACCGCCTGCACCTGCGGGGAGCCGAGGAGCGCGTCGACGGCCTCCCGGTCGCCGTGCACGACGTTGAGGACGCCGTCCGGGAGACCGGCCTCGCGGAAGAGCCGTGCGAGCCAGACCGCGGCGGACGGATCCTTCTCGCTGGGCTTGAGGACGACGGTGTTGCCGCACGCGATCGCGGAGGCGACCATCCACAGCGGCACCATGACCGGGAAGTTGAACGGGGTGATGGCCGCGACCACGCCGACCGGCTGCTTCACGGAGTGCACGTCGACCCCGCGGGCGACCTGCTCGCTGCGCTCGCCCTTGAGCAGGTGCACGAGCCCCGCGGCGAACTCGACGTTCTCGATGCCGCGGGACACCTCGCCGGCCGCGTCGGACAGGACCTTCCCGTGCTCGGACGTGACGATGGCCGCGAGCTCGTCCGTCCGTTCCTTGAGGAGCTGACGGAGCCGGAAGAAGACGTCGGCGCGTTTGATGAGGCTCGTCTCCCGCCACGCCGGCAGGGCGGCAGCAGCGGCGGCCACCGCGGCGTCGACCTCGGTGGCCGAGGCCAGTGCGACCTCTTTCGTGACGGCACCTGTCGCCGGGTCGAAGACGGGGCCGCGGCGCGCCGCCTCGGCGGTCTCGGTGCCGTTGATGACGTGACGGACGATGTCCACGGGTGCTCCTTCGCAGAGGGGATCGCGTCTCGCACACTCTGACCGAGGGTCGCTACGCTGGGGCTCGGCCCATGCTGACAGGAAACGGAGCGGGTGCGGAGTGGCAGAGCGTCAGGACTTCTCGGTGGATCGGACACATCGTCCGGAACGACCATCCTCGGCGCTGTGCGTCGGGGACGTGCTCGCGCTCCCCGTGGTGCAGGCGGGGGCGCCGACCGTCCTCGTCGGGGGCCCGGCGCTCGACGCCGGGGTGCGGTGGGTCCACGCCTCGGACAGCGCCGCCGTCGCACGCCTGCTCGACGGCGGCGAGCTGCTGCTCACGACCGGCGCGGCCTGGCCGACGAACCCCGCAGCACTGCGCGTGCTCGTGGCGGAGCTGGCGGCGGTGGGGGTGTCCGGCATCGTCGTCGAACTCGGCCCGCGGATGCCCCGCGTCCCGGCCGCGGTCGTCGAGGCCTGTGCCGCCTCCAGCCTCGCCCTGATCGCGCTCGGGGTGGAGGTCAAGTTCGTCGCGGTGACCGAGGCCGTGCACCGCGCGCTGATCGAGGCCCAGACCGCGGCGCTCCGCGAGCGTCAGCGCCTGCACGACCTCTTCACCACCCTCAGCCTCCGCGGCGCGCCGGCCGACCTCATCGTGTCCGAGGTCGCCCGCGCGCTCGACGCCCCGGTCCACCTCGAGAATCCGGCGGGGGAGGTCGTCGCGGTCGAAGCGCTCCGCGTCCCGGTCGGCGAGGCCCTCCGCCAGGCGGAGCGGGGCGGCGATCGGGTGCCCGTGCAGGCGCGCGGTGTGCGCTGGGGCTGGCTCATCGCGGCGGAGGGTCCGCCGCATCCCGCCGGTCGGTCCACGGTCCTGGAGCTGGGAGCGACGGCCCTCGCCTTCGGCTGCCTCGCCGATGGGGAGGGGGCGTGGACCGTGCTCGCCCATCGCAGCCTCGTCGAGGACCTTCTCGGCGCACGGTTCGCCCGCGAGGAAGACGTCGAGGTCCGGATCCGGAGACTCGGGCTCGACCTCTCGGGAGGGACCGTCTCCGGCCTCGTCTTCCGCACGGACGAGGACGCCGAGACGCTCGTCGCCCGCGCGCGTGCGGCGGGGCTGTCCGCGGTGGGGGCCCGGCGGGGAGCGGACCTGGTCCTGCTCGTGGCCGCCGGATCCGACGCGCTGACCGATGCCGTCCTCGCGCACCTCTCCGACGGTGCGCCCGTGACCGTCGGACCGAGCGCGGAAGGCGTCCGCGGGCTCCTGGCCTCGATCCGCGCCGCGCTCGACCTCGCCGCACGGCCGTCCGGGGGCGACGTGCCGGCGGTCTGCCGCGTCGCCGACCGGCCGCTCGAACGCCTCGTATCCGCTCTGCGCGACGACCGGCGGCTCCAGGCGCACAGCGAGCAGATGTTGGAGCCGCTCGTCCGTCACGACCGGGATCGCCGCGGAGACCTGCTCGCGGTCCTCGCCGCCCTCGTCGCGCACCCCGGCAACCGCTCCGCGGCGGCGGCCGCGAGCCATCTCTCGCGCTCGGTGTTCTATCAGCGCCTCGCGCTCATCGGCGACCTGCTCGACGCGGATCTGGACGACGGGGAGACCCTCGCCGCCCTGCACCTCGCCCTCCTCGCCCGCCGCCGCGAGGAGACGCGGCCGCGTTGAGGCCGACCGTCAGCGCGTGCCCCAGGCGAACTGCTGCTTCTGGAGCTTCGCGTAGATGAAGGTCTCGGTCGACACCACGCCCGCGATCGGACGGATGCGATCGTTGACGAGGGCCAGCAGATGGTCGTCGTCCTCGCACACCGCCTCGACGAGTACGTCGAACGATCCGACCGTGATCACGACGTAGTCGACCTCGTCGATGTCGGCGATCGCCTCGGCCACGCCTCGAGCGTCCCCGGCGACCTTGACGCCGACCATCGCCTGCCGGTGGAAGCCGAGCTGCATCGGATCCGTCACCGCGACGATCTGCATCACCCCGGACTCGGTGAGCCGCTGCACCCGCTGCCGGACGGCGGCCTCGCTCAGGCCGACGATCCGACCGATCTCGGAGTACGAGCGCCGCCCGTCCTCTTGCAGCATCTCGACGATGGTCTTGGAGATCGCGTCGAGGGTATGGTCCTTCTTCGACGGTGCCATGGTGTGATCTTGGCACCGCGGACGGTCGTGGACAACGGGGTGTGCGTGCGCCCGCTCAGGCCTCGATCGGGCCCAGCCAGGCGCTCGCCGCGGTGGCGTGCGCCGACTCCGGGTCGGAGGGATGGAACGCGCCGGCGAGGACGTCGCGATACAGCCGGGAGAGCTCGTTGGCGCTGAAGTACGAGCCGCCGCCGGCCACCAGCATGGCCTCGTCGACGACCTGCTTGGCCATCGTCACCGCGCGATGCTTGACGCCCGAGAGCGCGGGGAACCAGCCGGCGCCGCGGTCCGCGCGCTCGTCGACATCGCGGGCGAGTACGGCGATCTGCGGAGGGAGGGCGTCGTAGGCGAGGGCCATGTCGGCGATCCGCCAGCGGATGTCCGGGTCCTGGCTGTACGCGGCGCCGCTCTTCTTGGAGCGACGCCGATGGGCCGTCGCCACGGCCAGCTCGAGGGCCCGCCGGGCGATGCCGGTGTAGACGGAGGCGAGGAGGATCTCGAAGACCGCGAAGATGCCGAAGACGGTCGGGTCGGGGCTCGGGCCGGGGTCGATGCGCCGCACGACGTGCGCCGCGTCCGCGACGGCCCCGTCGAGGTGCGTGGTCCGGCTCTGGGTGCCGCGCATGCCGAGGGTGTCCCAGTCGTCGGCGGTGGTGACCGCGGGCGTGCGGTCGACGAAGGCGAACACGAGCTTCGGCGCGTCCGGGCTCGTGGTGTCGAGCCCGTGCAGGCCGAGCTTCGTCCACACGGGGGCGAGCGAGGTGAAGATCTTGGTGCCGGTGAAGGCGTAACCCCCGGCGCCGTCCGGGACCGCCGCCGTGTCGCTCCCGAACAGCACGAGGTCGTTGCCGCCCTCGCTGATGCCGAACGCGAAGACCTCGCCGGCCACGGCGCCGTCCTGCACGAACTCGAGACCGGGGGCCCCGCGGTCCGAGAAGACCTTGGCGACGCCGGTCCAGACGAGGTGCATGTTGATCGCCAGAGCGGTCGCGGGCGCGGCCCCTGCGAGCCGCTGCTGGAGGAGGGCGGCCTGCTCGAGGCCGAGTCCCGCGCCGCCGCGCTCCCGCGGCACGAGGATCGACAGGTATCCGGCCGCGCGGAGCTCATCGAGGTCGGCCTGGGGGAAGGTGTTCTCCCTGTCGTGGAGGGGCGCGCGCTCGCGGATGCGGTCGAGCAGGTCGTCGGGGAGATACGCCGACGGGTCGAAGTCGGTCATGCCAGAGCCTCCAGGAGCTGTCGGATGGATTCCTCCGGGCGGTCGCGATGCACCGAGTGACCGGCGCCGGCCACGACCGACAGGGAGATTCGGGGGTTGCTCGCGAGCACCTCGTCGGCGAGGACCCCGGTGAAGATGCTGGAGACGGCGGGATCGCCGCCGATCACGTGCGTGGGCACGGTCAGGCGGGCCGCGTGCGCACGGACGTCCCACGGCTGGTTCTGTGCGCTGGTCTGTTCGACCGCCCACGCGCTCGCCCGCCGGACGGCGTCGACCTTGAGCTCCTGGTCCTGCGGGTGCCAGTGCGGGTGCTCCTGCCGCACCGCGTCGAGGCGGTTGTCGGCGAAGGCGCGTTCCTGGCTGCGGCGGACGTCGGCCGCGTCCTGCTGGACGACATGGATCGCGGGATCGATGAGGACGAGGCGTCGTGTCCAGTCCGCGTCGTCCGCGGCGGCCACCGTCCCGGCGGCGCCGCCGAGCGAGTGTCCGACGACGGCATCCCAGGCGCCCGA
>NZ_RBLT01000061.1:0-10833 GCF_003989315.1 Microbacterium sp. HSID17254 | reverse complement strand
CGTCGGCGGCATGTGGTGGCCCTGCGGGGCGACCGGGGCGGAAGCGGCCGGAGCGCCCGTCACAGGGGTGCCGTCGGCGGCCGGAGACGGCGCGCTCGGCGCGGCCTCGGGGGTCTGAGGGGTCTGGGGGGTGTGTCCGGCCGACACGGCGTCGTCCGACGCCGGTGCCGGGCGGTCCTGCGGGTTGTCCTGGTTCATGGTGTGCTCCTTCAACGCCCCTCCAGGATGCCCCGCATCCCTGTGCGTTCCTTATGCCCAGCGTGAGTTTCCGCTATGGCCTTAGCCTGTTCTTCATGAGTGTCATCCCCGGCGCATGGCGTCGCACGGCGGCCGGTGCCGGTCTGCTCGACGCGGACGGAACCGTCGCGCCCACCATCTTCGCAGAGATGTCCGCCGCGGCGGTCAGAACCGGAGCCATCAACCTGGGGCAGGGCTTCCCGGACGAGGACGGCCCGGAGGCGGTGCTCGACGCCGCTCGCGCCGCGATCGCCGGCGGAGTCAACCAGTACCCGCCGGGACGCGGGTTCCCCGACCTCCTGACGGCCATCGCCGAGCACCAGCGGCGGTTCTACGGCCTCGAGGTGGACCCGGGTACCGAGGTCATCGTGACCGCCGGCGCCACCGAGGCCCTCACCGCGACCCTGCTCGCCCTCATCGACGGGCCGGAGGACGAGGTCGTCGTCTTCGAGCCCTACTACGACTCGTACGCCGCGGCGGTGGCGCTCGCCGGCGCCCGGCTCCGGACGGTGCCCCTGCGGGCGCCCGGGTTCCAGCCCGACCTGGATCAGCTGGCGGAGGCCGTCACGGACCGCACCAGGATCATCCTCGTCAACGACCCGCACAACCCCACCGGAGCCGTCTTCGACGAGGAGGTGCGCCGCGAGGTGGTGCGCCTGGCCGCGCGGCACGACGCCGTGATCGTCACCGACGAGGTGTACGAGCACCTCACCTTCGACGCCCCGCACGTCCCGATCGCCACCCTCCCCGGTGCCGCGGAGCGGACGCTCACCATCTCGTCTGCGGGGAAGACCTTCTCGACCACGGGGTGGAAGATCGGCTGGGTGCACGGCCCCGCCGCACTCATCACGGCCGTCCTGACCGTCAAGCAGTACCTCACCTACGTCAACGGCGCCCCGTTCCAGCCCGCCGTCGCCGTCGGGCTCCGCCTCGACGACGCGTTCTTCACCGACGCGGCCGCCGTGCTCGCCCGCAAGCACGCGACCCTCGGCGACGGTCTCCGCGCCGCCGGCTTCACGGTCCACGCACCGCAGGGCGGCTACTTCACGGTGGCCGATGCGACGGCGCTCGGCGGCGCCGATGCGGCAGCCTTCTGCCGCGCGCTCCCGGACCGGGCCGGCGTCGTCGCGATCCCGCTCACCGCCTTCGTGTCCCCCGCGCAGCGCTCGGCGTACGCGGGGCTCGTGCGTTTCGCGGCGTGCAAGCGCATCGATGTCCTCGAGGAGGCGGCGGCGCGCCTCGCCGGCCTGAACACGTGAGCGGGGCCGGTCAGCGCGGCACCACAGCGTAGCGGCGGGCCCGCAGCGAGGGATTGGTCGCACGGACGCGGGCGATCGCCGCGCCGTCGACCACGCCGAGGGCCACTCCGGGCTCGGAGCCGATGCCGGCGCGGACGACGCCCTGCGGGTCGACGATGCGCGAGTGGCCCACGCCGATCGGCGCCGGGTGGTCGGCGGCGATCACGAACACCGTGTTCTCGATGGCCCGCGCGGCGAGCAGGGTGGTCCAGTGCTGCTCCTTGAGCGGTCCCCGCACCCACTCCGCGGGCACCACGAGCGCATCGGCACCGGCGACCGCGAGAAGCCGCGACAGCTCGGGGAACCGCAGGTCGTAGCAGGTCATCAGCCCGAAGCGCAGTCCGCCGACCTCGAACACCGCGGGCTCGCCGATCTCCCCCGGCTCCACCCAGTCCGACTCGGTCTGCCCGAACGCGTCGTAGAGGTGCTGCTTGCGGTAGACCGCGAGGATGCCGTCGCCGCGCACGGCGACGACGCTGTTGCGCACGCGCCCCTCGTCCGAGGCCTTCTCCGTGACGCCCGCGACGATCACGACGGCGAGCTCCGCGGCCAGACCGATCAGTCCGGTCACGAACTCGCCGTCGAGACCCTCCGCATTCGCCGCGAGGCGTTCGTCCATCGGATCGACGAAGTAGCTCGAGTACTCGGGGAACACGATCAGCTTCGCCCCGAGTCTCGCGGCCTCCGTCGCCAGCTCCGCGATCCGTTCCCGGTTGGCCTCGCGGGAATCCGTGGGGGCGAACTGGCACACGGCGACGGGCACGGCGGTGTTCTCAGACATGACGCCATCCTCTCGCACCGTCTGCCGCCGCGCTCGATTCGACGGCTCTCCGGATCCGTGATAAGTTATCTCTTGTGCCGCGGGGTGGAGCAGTTCGGTAGCTCGCCGGGCTCATAACCCGGAGGTCGCAGGTTCAAATCCTGTCCCCGCAACAAATGAAAGGCCCTCTGGCCGGGAGAAATCCCAGGCCGGAGGGCCTTTCGCATGTGGCGGGAGCCGAGCTCTGCGAGTATCGAGGGGTGAGCCGACCGGTCGTCATCGATGCGCGCGTCGTCGCCGACCTCGTCGCGGAGCAGTTCCCCCGCTGGGCGCACCTTCCCGTCCGCGCCGTGGCGCGTCAGGGGTGGGACAACAGGACGTTCCGTCTCGGTGACGAGTTGTCGGTGCGACTTCCTCGTGCCGAGGCCTACGCCGCGGCCGTGCCGAAGGAGAGCGGAGCGCTCGAGTTCCTCGACGGAAGGCTTCCCGTCGCCGTTCCCTCCGTCGTGGCGCTGGGGGCGCCAGGCCCGGGCTACCCGTTTCCGTGGTCGATCCGCCGGTGGCTCGACGGCGACACCGTCGAGCGCGCCGCGCCGCTCGATCGCGTTCGGCTCGCCGTCGATCTCGGGACCGTTCTCCGGACCGTGAGAGCCCTGCCCGTGGACGCGGGTTGGGCGGCCGGTCGGCACTCGTTCTTCCGCGGTTCGCATCCGAGCGTCTACAGCGATGAGGTCCACGCCGCGCTCCAGCGGCTGGACGGCACCCTGGACGCGGAACGCTGCCGGAGCGTCTGGCTCGACGCGACGAGCAGCGCGTGGGAGTCCTCGCCGGTGTGGTTCCACGGCGACGTCGCCGTCGGCAACCTGCTCGTCAGCGACGGCCGCCTGTCGGCGATGATCGACTTCGGCACCTGCGGCGTCGGCGATCCGGCCTGCGACCTCGTCATGGCATGGACGTACTTCGACGGGGACGCGCGCGATACGTTCCGCGAGGCCGTCGACCTCGATGCCGCGACCTGGCGACGGGCTCGCGGATGGGCACTCTGGAAGGCCCTGGTGACTCTCTCCGACGGGTCAGGGCCGGGCGGCGATGACAGCCGACGCGTGCTCCACGAGGTGCTGACCAGCCCGCTCTAGGCCTCCGGTCAGCGGACGACGGCGGTGGGCGCCACGAGCGCCGCGAGCACCTCGTGACTGATGGAGCCGAGCAGGAAGCGGGCGACCGCCCCCCGTCCGTGCGAGCCGACCACGGCGAGGCTCGCGGTGGCGGCGGCGCGGTTGATGATCTCGGACGGGTATCCGCGTTCGACCCGGGGCTGGATCTCGAGATCCGGATAGGTCGAGCGCAATCCGCCGAGTGCGACGGCGAGAGTCTCCTCGGACAGCTCCTGCATGGAGGAGAGGTACTGCTCGGGGTACGCCCTCGCTCCGCGCGGGAGCGGGACGGGGGTCCATACCGTCACCGCGACGAGGGGCTCGCCGAGACGGTCGGCTTCGGCAGCGGCGAAGGCGACGGCAGCTTCCGAGATCGGAGACCCGTCCACCCCGACGACGACACCGCGACGGTCGCTTGTCTCGATGTCGGGGATCACCACGACGGGGCAGGAGGAGTCGGCGACGATGCGCAGCCCGTGAGCCCCGCGCCGCGGGCTGTCCGCGTCATCCGGACGGAAGTCGCTCCCGATCACGAGGAGGTTCGCTCCCGCGGTGGTCGAGACGAGCTGACGGACAGGGTCGCCGCGGAGCACGACGATGTCGACGTCCAGCCCCTGGGCCTTCAGCGTCTCCGCGTGCTCCTCCAGCAGACTCCGCGCCGCCGCGATCGCAGCGTCGACCACAGGGCCCTCGCCGACGGCGCCGACCGCTCCCCCGACGACGCTCGCGAGGAGCAGCGAGGCCTTCCGCGACCGGGCGCGGTGCGCGGCCCATTCCAGTGCTCGTCGTCCCGCCGACGTGTCCACCACTCCCACAACGATGCGCTCAGCCACGGCACCCTCCCTGTTCCCCTCCACCCTCCCACGCCACCCCCTCCCCGCGCGACGGTCCGTCCCGGACAAAACCCTCCGCCGGCTCAGGCACTCGCGCCCGTTCAGGCTTCCTGCCCGGAGGGCGCCTGACCTCGCGCGCCCGCCTGCTGCCGCGAGAACGCCTGTCGCGGCGCGCCGCGCGCGCAACCAGGCACCCGCGCGGAATCAGGCTCGCGTGCAGGCTGTCGCCTGATCTCGCGCGAGCGCCTGGTGCGGCGGACCGGCTTCCGGCGCACCGCGAGTTCCGGGAATGCGAAAGGGCACCCCGCGAGGGGTGCCCTTTCGTGTGCGTGGGAGCATCACTCTCCCGCGGCGGCCTCCAGCTCCAGGAGCTTCTCGACGGCCGCGGTGAGGCGCTTGTCCGCCTCGCCGAACTTCTCCAGGTCGCCCTCGGCGAGAGCCGCCTGGCGGTCGAGCAGCGCCTGCTGCGCCTTCGCCAGGGCATCGGCTTGCTCGTCCGTCGGCGTCGGCGTGGTCGGCGTCTCGCCGGTGTCGGGATCGGTCGTGCCCGGATCGGTGGGTTCGACCTCGTCGTCACCACCGGTCGCGCCGGAGTCGCCGCCGAACAGCGTGTCCAGCGCCTCGGTGAGCGTGTTCTCGAAGGCCACCCGGTCACCGAAGGCGACGAGCACCTTCTGCAGACGCGGCAGCTGCGTCCCCTCGGACGACTGCACGTAGACCGGCTGGACGTAGAGCAGACCGCCACCGACGGGCAGGGTCAGCAGGTTGCCGTAGATGACCTCGGACTCCCCCTGCTGGAGCAAGTTGAGCTGCGGGACCACCGCGGTGTCGGAGTTGTAGGTGTTCTGCACCTGACCGGGACCGGGCACCGTGGTGTCGGTGTCGATCTCGAGCATGCGCAGCTGCCCGTACCCCTCGGCCTTCACGCCCTTCTCGGCGCCGGCATCCGAGTCGACGGCGAGGTAGCCCATCAGCACGTCACGGCTTCCACCCGCGCCCTGGGAGGCCGGGATGAACGTGGAGAACATCGAGAACCGCGGTTCGTCCTGACCCGGCATCTGCATGGTCAGGTAGTACGGCGGCTGCAGCATCGCGTCGCTGCGCGGGTCGTTCGGCGTCTGCCAGCGGTTGTCCTGCTGGGCGAACGAGCCGGCCTTGTCGACGTGGTAGATGCCGAGGATGTCGCGCTGCACCTTGAACAGATCGGTCGGGTACCGGACGTGGCTCATGAGCTCGCCGGACATCTCGCTGATCGGCTTGAGGGTGGACGGGTAGACCTTCTGCCAGGTCTTCAGGACCGGGTCCTCCTCGTCCCAGGCGTACAGCGTGACCGAGCCGTCGTAGGCGTCGACCGTGGCCTTGACCGAGTTGCGGATGTAGTTGATGTCGTCGATCGCGAGCGACGGCGTCGGCACGTTCGAGTCGGCGATCGCGTCGGACAGGCTCACGCTCGTCGAGTACGGGTAGGTCGAGCTCGTCGTGTAGCCGTCCACGATCCAGACGATGCGGCCGTCCACGACGCTCGGGTACGGGTCGCTGTCGAGCTCGAGGTACGGCGCGACCTTCTGCACGCGGGTCTTCGGGTCGCGGTCGTAGAGGATCTGGGAGTCCTCGTTGACGAGGTTCGAGAACAGGATCTGCTCCGACTGGAACTTGAGCGCGTAGAGCAGCTTGGTGAAGCTGTCGCCGATCTTCGGCCCGCCGTTCCCGGAGAACGTCGTCTTCGTCTCGCTCGAGCCGTCCTTGCCCCGCGGGTAGTCGATCTCGACCGGGTCGGCCCCCTCGGGGGCGCCCACGATGGAGTACTCCGGGGAGTTCTCGCCGAAGTAGACCCGCGGCTCGAAGTCGCCCTGCTCGGACAGGAAGCCCGAGGTCGGGATGCCGCGCTCGAGGAAGACGGGCTCGCCGTCGGTCGTGCGCTGGTTGCCCGCCGCGGCGACGAGGCCGTAGCCGTGCGTGTAGACCGCGACGCGGTTGTTCCAGTTGTCGCCGTCGCCGAGGCCCGACATGTCGAGGTCACGGACGGAGACGACGGTGTCCTGCTTCACGCCGTCGATCTCGTAGCGGTCGACGTCCATGGTCGTCTGGAACTGGTAGTAGCCGCGGTACTGCTCGAGCTGACGGACCGTCGGCGGGATGACCTTCGGGTCCATGATGCGGATCGACGCGGTGGTCTCGGCGTCGGCGCGGAGCTGCCCCGCCTCGGCGTCGGTCTCGGCCTCGAAGGCCGTGGTCTCCAGGTCGGCGACGCCGTAGGCCTCCTTCGTGCCGTCGATGTTCCGCTGGTAGTACTCGGCCTGGTAGGCGTTCTGGTTCGGCTTGACCTGGAAGGTGGTGACCACCCACGGGTAGCCGATGCCGATGACGAGCGAGGCCACGATCAGCAGCGCGGTCGCCGCGAGCGGGAAGCGCCAGCGGCCGATGACGGCCGTGACGAAGAAGAGGATGGCGACGACGGCGGCGATGATCGCGAGGATGCCGAGGCCGGGGATGGTCGCGTTGGCGCCGGTGTAGGCGGCACCCGTGATGCGGTCGTCCGGCTCGACGAGGGTCTTGTAGCGATCCAGCCACAGGCTCGCCGCCTGCACGAGCAGGTAGAGACCCGCGATGACCGCGAGCTGGATGCGGGCCGGCTTGGAGATGCGCAGCTCGCCCTGGCCGACGCGCACCGAGCCGTAGAGGTAGGACACGAGTGCGGTGACGAGGAGGCTGAGCAGCAGGACCGCCGAGACGAACGCGAGGAGGATCGAGTAGAACGGCATCGCGAACATGTAGAAGCCCGTGTCGACCTTGAACTGCGGGTCGACCTCACCGGTGGCGACGCCGTTGGCCCACAGCCACACGGTCTTCCAGTTGCCCGCTGCCGCGAAGCCCGCGAAGAGGCCGAAGAAGATGGGCATGCCCCACATCGCCAGGCGCCGCAGCGGCTCGATGACCTCCTGGTAGCGGTCGAGCTGCGAGCTCAGCCGGACGTAGACCGGGCGGAGCCGGTACGCGAGCTGGATGACGACGAACAGCGGCACGGCCATGCCGAGGAAGCCGACGACGAACATCACCGCCGTCGCGATCCACTGCGTGGTGAGCACGCCGGTGAACCCGACCTGGTCGAACCAGAGGAATTCGGTGTAGAGCGACGCGAAGACGAAGAACGCCGCGATGAGCGCGGCGATGATCACCAGGGAGATTCCGAGGATGCGTCGGGAGGTTCGAGGCGTGGCCGGGGGCTGGGCTGGGGTCGAGGTCACCCCTCCATCCTAGGCACCGCTCGCTGTGGGCGGGCTGTCACACCGGTCACGGCGGGGTCACGACCCGCGCCGGTTCAGGTGGCCGGGATGTCGCAGGTCGGCAACGCGTCGACGTCGCCGTCCTCGGCGATGACCTCCAGCGCCGCGAGCGATTCGTCGAGGGTCGCGGTGCGGATGACCTGCAGGCCGTCCGGCACGTGCCCCACGACCTCGTCGCAGTTCGCCTCCGGGGCGAGGAAGTAGTCCGCACCGGCGTCGCGGGCGCCGTAGAGCTTCTGGCGGATGCCTCCGATCGGCCCGACGGTCCCCTCGGCGTCGATCGTCCCCGTACCCGCGACCTCCTTGCCGCCGTTCAGCTCGCCCGGCGTCAGGGTGTCGATGATCCCGAGAGCGAACATCATCCCCGCGCTGGGGCCGCCGACGTTGTCGAGCTGGATCGTGACGTCGACCTCGAAGTCGTAGTCCGTGCGCAGCGTGATGCCGATCAGCCACGTCGTCGTGCCGTCCTGGGTCTGCTCCTCTGGCGTGATCTCCACGGTCTGCTCGTCGCCGTCGCGGCGCACCGTGAGCGCGACCGGATCGCCGCCCGCCTCCTGGATGGCCTCGCGCAGCGCGGTGGCCGAGGTCACGGGCGTGCCGTCGATCGCGGTGATCACGTCGTCCGCCTGGAGCAGACCGTCGGCCGGCGACCCTTCGACCGCATCGACCACGACGACCTCGGCTCCCGTGTCGTAGCCGAGCTCGTTCAGCGCGGCGGCCGTCGCCTCGTGCTGCGAGTCGACCATGAGCATCGCGTTGCGCTCGTCCCGCTGCTCGGTGGTGACGCCCTCGGGGAAGACCGCGTCCAGCGGCACGACGGCCCGCGACGCGTCCATCCAGGCGAGGGCGAGCTCGAACCAGCTCGGCGTGCGCTCCCGGTTGCCGACGACCTGGACGGTGGTGAGGTCGAGCGTTCCGCCCGTCTCGTAGGTCTCCGTCCCCTCCACGCTGATGAGCGGGACCTGCTCGCCGTCCGCGTTCTTCGCGGTGCCGAGGGTGTCGTACACCGGACCGGGGCGCTGGATGACGTACGGCGAGGGCAGGAACGTGAGGACGGCGAGCGCCGCGAGCGCGACCACCAGCGCCCAGACCCCGAGTCCGAGCTTCCCTGCGCGCGGTCGTTCCACAGCAATCCTCCGTCGTTCGCGAGCGGCGTACAGCGATCTGCCCGCTTCGGGGTCGCGCACTGAAACCTGTGACTAGCGTAGATGCCACGGCTTCAGACGTGCTGAGAGGGCGAGCGACATGGCAGACAACGAACCGAACCCGGAGGACTTCCAGGAGTTCCTGCGACGGATGCTCTCGAACCAGGGCGGCGGCGACATCGACCCCGAGGCGCTGCGCGGCGCCTTCCAGGGGATGGACGGCTTCACGTTCGACCCGGCGATGATGCAGACGATCATGGCGCAGCTCCAGGGTGCCTTCGGCGGCGATCCGTGGGAGAACTCGCTCCGGCAGGCCCTCCACATCGCCAACCGTGAGGGCCAGGGCATCGCCGACGGCTCACGATCCTCCCTCGCGGACTCCTTCGCTCTCGCGAACCTGTGGCTGGGCGAGGTGACCACCATCTCCGAACTCGCCGCTCCCCCGGTGGCGATGACCCGCGGCGAGTGGGTCGAGAAGACGCTGCCGGTGTGGAAGGAGATCGCCGGCCCCGTCTCGACGAGCATCGCCGACGCCCTGACGGCCGCGCTCGACACCCAGGTCCCCGAGGAGATGCGCGGTGTCGTGCAGGGTGCGGGACGCCTGATGCGGGGCCTGGGCGGCTCCGTCTTCGCCGCCCAATTCGGGCAGGTGCTCGGCAACCTCTCGCTCGAGGTCGTCTCCGGCGGCGACGTGGGCATCCCCGTGCTGCCGGCGGGCACGGCCGCCGTGATCCCGCAGAACCTCACGGCTTTCGGTGAGGGGCTCGAGATCCCCGAGGACCAGATCGCGCTCTACATCGCCACCCGCGAGCTCGCCTACGCCCGCCTGTACCGTCACGCCAAGTGGCTGCATCTGCACGTGATGGCGCAGATCACCGATTTCGCCCGCGGCGTGACGGTGGACGTCGACGCCCTGGAGGACGTGGCGAGCCGCCTCGATCCCTCGAACCCCGAGGAGCTGCGCGCGGCGATCGAGGGCGGCGCCCTCCTGCCCACGCAGACCGAGGCGCAGCGCGAGGCCCTCGCCCGCCTGGAGAACCTCATCGCGACCATCGACGGCTGGGTCGACGTGGTCACGGCGGAGGCCACCACCCGGCTGCCCGACGGCGGCAGGATCGCCGAGGCGGCCCGCCGCCGTCGCGCGGTCGGCGGCCCGGCGGAGGACGCCCTCGGCGCGCTCGTCGGGCTCAAGCTCCGCCCGCGGCGCATCCGCGAGGCATCGGCCATGTGGCGCGCGGTCACGGATGCCGTCGGCGTCGCCGCCCGGGATTCCCTGTGGGACTACCCCGACCTCATGCCCACCGCCGAGGACATCGACGACCCGACGGCGCTGATCGCACGTCTGCAGGCCGCCGAGCGCGGGGAGCAGCCCGAGGCGGACGAGTTCGACGAGGCGCTCGCGCGCCTGCTGGACGGCGACGACTTCTCCGGGGAGACGCCGGCCGAGGGCAGCGGCGAGGACGGCGACGACGACGCTCCGGAGGGCGAGCGCCCGGTCTGAGCCCGGGTCATCGAGGGCGGCTGGGCACTCTCCCTCCCCGACCGGGCAGAGCCCGCCGATTTCTCCACCGATCCCTCGAACCGGTCTGCGGCGTCGCGCGGCTCCGCAGAATCGAGGGGTGCCGCTCACCCCGACGACCCTGACCCGTCTCGATCCCGCGTTCCCGCTGCTCTGGCGCGATGGGACGACCCTCCAGATCGGCGACGACCCCGGCATCCGGGTCCCGGCCTCCGCACCGTGGGTCGAACGGCTCCTCAGCCGCATGCGCCGAGGATTCCGGCGCAGCGCGTTCGACGTCATCGCGCACCGCGCGGGTGCACCGTGGTCCGAGGCGCGACGGCTGCTGGCCGTCGTCGAACCCGCGCTGCAGGACGAGCCCTCTCCGCCGCGCGCCGCCCGCGTCTCCGCGCTCGGCCTCACCGACACGCGCGCGGAGGGGCGGCTGTGCGAGACGCTCGAGGACGAGGGCGTGCCGCTCGCGACGGCCGAGGAGCGGGGGTCGACGGCGGTCGCCGTCGTCCTCGTCCCCGGCGCGGCGGCCGCCGTGCAGTTCGCCCCGATGCTGCGCGCCGACCACCCGCACCTGCCCGTCGCGGTCGAGCCCGCGCGCATCACCGTGGA
>NZ_RBLT01000060.1:0-238 GCF_003989315.1 Microbacterium sp. HSID17254 | reverse complement strand
AATTCGACGCGTGCATGTTTGTTGCGTATGTGGAGTGATGGCAGCACGTGTATGGTCGTGAGGTGAATAGTAACAGTGGTATAAGGGTGTACACAATGAGAGCAGAGTTACGAGTGACATGGGATTCATAGGATGTGGAGGTACTGCTAGATAATGATAATGCATGATTGCTAGTTTTGTGGTTGATTGCATATTAGAAGGAGTAGTAGTTCCATGTTTTTTTGTTTTTTTTTTTTTC
>NZ_RBLT01000059.1:0-11085 GCF_003989315.1 Microbacterium sp. HSID17254 | reverse complement strand
CGCCGTGGTCGGCGCGCGACGGGCGCACCGGCGGAGCCAGAGCCGTACGGTCGATGAGCGCGTAGAGGCCGCCGTCGACGAGGTCTTCGCACTCGGTGTCGCCGGGGATCTCGTATCCTCCGGGGCCGATCGTGACGAACCGGTCCGCGTCGGGGATCCCGCTCAGGGTGAGAGCGTCCTCCAGCGTCTCGTCGAGCGGCAGGGAGAGGTCGATGCGGCGGTCTTCGCTCTGGAGGACGATCCGACGCCGCTCTACGATCTCGACTGACACACCTGCACCTTATCCACTGCGCGCGACTCTCGCCGCGGGGCACCGCCTCCGGCGTTCCCGGGGTTCACGATGCCCCCGCGTCGACCCTCGTACCGCGCCTTCTCGAACCGGAGCGGCGTCATTCAGTCGGTGGGTTCGTCGCGGGATCCGGCGCGCGCTCCCTTGGCGCGGGGACCAGCTTCCTCGTCGTCCTCCAGCTTCGGCGCGATAGGACCACCGAGGCCCGAACGCTTCGCCTTCTCCTCCTCGTCGGCGCCACCGGCGCCGCCCATCATGCCCATGCCCGGTCGGCCACCGGCTCCTGCCGCGCCGGAAGACCCGGTGCCCGCGGCACCCGCCCCGCCGACGCCGCCAGTACCGGCCATACCGCCAGGGCCGCCTGCACCACCGACGCCGCCAACACCACCGACGGCGGAGTTACCGAGCAGACCGCCACCGGCCTTGAGTCCGGCACCGGCACCCGGGCCCAGGCCCGCACCGCCGAGTCCGCCCATGCTGCCGAAGCCGGCGATCTTCGAGCTCGCCGCGATCGCCGCCGCACCGGCGCCGCCGCCCACGATCCCTCCGAGGCCCCCGCCACCGCCGGGGAAGACCCCGCCCGGAAGGGCACCGCCGGGAAGCGAGCCGGAGCCGCCGGGACCACCGGAACCGCCGGGAAGACCGCCACCGGGCCCGCCCGGAAGCAGGCCACCGCCGGGAGAGTCGATTGAGGGATCATCGATACCCACATCGCCCGGGCGATCGCCGGGACCTTCTGGAACCCATCCTCCGCCGCCCGGCCCGGTGGGGACCGAGGGCACCGAAGGGTTCGTCGGGACCGGGGGATGATACTCGCCGACACCGGCGCCGGAAGGAGGCACACCTCCGACGCCCGGTGCGGAGCCGGACGGGCCGCCGATGCCGCTCGGATACGAGATCCGTGGAGCCGTCACACCGGGATCGGATCCGCCGGGCTGGTCATCCGTGCCGCCGGGCACGGTGACGTCCATGTCGAGCG
The DNA here is from genome assembly GCF_003989315.1 of Microbacterium sp. HSID17254. Lineage (NCBI taxonomy): Bacteria > Bacillati > Actinomycetota > Actinomycetes > Micrococcales > Microbacteriaceae > Microbacterium > Microbacterium sp. HSID17254. The sequence continues at coordinate 9,817 of NZ_RBLT01000059.1, read as the reverse complement.
ACGCCACCCGCGCGGAGGACTCGCGGAGTTCCTTGGCCGGCTCCTGGAGCGACGCCTCGACCCGCTCGACGATCTTGCGGGCCTCTTCTTCCCGCTTGTTGCCGAGGAAGTTCCCGATGGCATCGAGTGCGGTGTCGGCGGCCAGCGGCCCCAACACAGGGTGGACGACCACCGAGCCGACGCGCGCGGCGTTCGCCCAGAAGGAATCGACCTGCGCGCTCGGGAGTTCTGCCGCTGCGGTCTCCCGGCGGATCGAGTTCGCCGTGTCGATGACCCGCGTGATGTGTGAGACGTGCGCTTCCACGTTGCGGAACCGTGCACGCAGGGTGTTCAGCGACGTCCTGGCGCTCTCAGCAGCGCTCCCCTCCCAGGCAGACGATGCGAGCACAGCAGCAAGCGCACTGTCCAACGAGCGCAGCGCGTTCTGAAGCGCAGGAGCCTTCGGGATGCGCCAGTCCTCAACAGCTCGGATGCGATTGAGTTCCGCTTCGTAACCGCCACCAGCCTGCTTACCGGCCATGGGCTCCCCCTTGCTCGTTGTTCCGTCGTCGTGAAGATCGTGTGAGCACGACCGCGAGAATGATGCCGCCCACGAGAAGGACAGCGACCAGGATGCCGCCCCCGACCAGCAGCGGCACCAATGCGTCCTGCGTGGACGAAGTCTCGCCAGGCTCGTCGCTGTCGGCGGTCGGCGCCGGCGTCGCAGCAGCAGCTGCAGCGCGGACGTCGGCCGCCGACGGCTGGGCGTTCGGGTCTTCTGCATCGAAGATCGGGTTGACATCCGGGTACGCCGTCGGATCGACAGCGAGCATCCCCGTCAGCGAGACCGCTCCATAGCCGACGCTGTCGTTCCACTCCGGCTCGTGCTCGCCCTTGGTGCCCGTGTTGCGGATGAGGCTCTGCAGCAGCTGACCCGAGGTGGCATCCGGGTACTTCTGTTTCACCACGGCGAGGAAGCCCGCCGCGATCGGCGTCGCATACGACGTGCCGGTGAGGAGGACCTGCTCGTCCCAGGAGTTCTCGCTGCCCTGCCCGAGCAGACCCATCCCCGGCGCAGCGACGATCACGTCGTCGCTCTGATTCGGCGAAGGCTCGCCCACGCCCTCGATGGTGGTGGAGCTCTGGATCTTCCCATCGGCACCGAACGACTGCACTGCAACGACGCCGTTGCCCGACGCAGGCTGCGAGGCCACCCCGGAGTTGTTCGGAAGAGCCGCCACCACGATCACGCCGGCGGCCTCCGCCTTGGCGAGGGCGTCGGTCAGATCGAAGCCCTCGAGGGAGATGGAGATGATGTCGGCGCCATCCTCGACCGCATCCTCGATCGCACGCGACACCCCGGTCGTCCCATCAGCCATGACCGTGCTGCCGTCTTCGAGCAGACACTGCTCGTCGAACTTCTCCCCCATCGCGGTATCGAACACCCCGTCGGTGACGATCGCCGGGTAGTAGAGGACCTTCGCACCAGGCGCGGCCCCGGTAACGGGAAGGCCGCCTGCCGGCGCATCTCCGGTCCCTGCGATCATCGAGACGACGTGCGTCGCATGCGACGCCGCCACATAATCGGTCGACGTCGCCGGCACCGGGTCTCCCTCGGCGTCGCGACAGTAGGAGTCCTTCACCTCGAGATCCGCGCCGCGGAGACCGACGATGTCGGGATTGATCTGACCGTCGATGACCGCGACGGTGACACCCGTCCCGTCGAAGCCCGCATCGTGCGCTGCCTGCACCTTTCCGCGATCGAACCACCACAGACCCGACTCCAGCGTCGCTGCGTGAGCGGACGCAGGGAGGAGAAGCGCCAGCGCGACGATCGACGCGACCGCAGTGGATGCGCCGGATAGCACACCGCGTCGCATCAGTAGTCGGCCTCCGCGCTCGTGTCCGAGTCGCTCTGCGCGACGGCAGAGTCGAGGAGCGACAGGATCAGCTTCGAGTCATCAGCGATGGCTGCGTCCTGCTCCGCGATCATCATGACGGCCTGACGAATCGTCTCCTGCGTCTCGTTCAAGGAGTCCACAGCATTCTGCGTGGCCACGCTCAGACGACCGGCCGCGTAGGCCACCGCGTTCCGCAGCTCATCCGTCGCCTTCGACGTGCCACCCTCGGACACGGCGACTTCGTTCGCGGCAGGAAAAGCCGCTGCTTCACGGGCCAGCCGCTTGAGCTCGGCCATGATCTGATCGAAGTCGATTCCGATGGTCATCGACGCCCCCTCTTCTTTCCTCCGGCGATCCCGTCACGCCTGCTGTACCGTCCGGTGGCTCACCGGAAAGCACAGCAGACGGCGCGGGCCCGACGCATCTCCGCGCCAGACCCGCGCCCCGGGTTCACGCGCCGAAGCGCCCCGCAGCCGACTTGTCGGTCTGCACGTACTGACCCGAGATCTCCTCGGTCTTCCCGGCGATCTGCGTGAGCAGCTGCTGCATCTCGCTCAGCGAGCGGTTCCACTTGGCCTGCGCCTGGTCGTAGGCCTGCTGCGCGGCACCATCCCACGCCGCACGCAGCTTGCTGACCTCGGACTCGAGGCGGTCCAGCTCGGAACGAATACCCTGCGACCCGCTGCGGATCTGCGCCGCGAGAGCGTTGACCTGCTCCGGGCGAACGGACATCGACTGCATCATGTTCTCCTTGAAATCTCTGCGGTCTGCGCTCAGGCGCCCATCATCGAGCCGAGGCCCGCGATGGTCTGCTGGTGAGCTTCTTCGGTGGCGGCCTGGTCACGCTCGGTGCCCGCGAGGGCATCCTCGAGCGTCACGAGGACCTCATTGAGCTGACGAGCCTGCTCGTCCCACCGCGACATCAGCGTGGTGAACGATGCGGCAGCCGCACCCGTCCAGAACCCGCGCAGCTGCTCGATCTCACCGCGGACCTTCTTGGTCTGCTGATCGATCCCGGACTTCGTCTCCCGCACGGCCTGGGCTCCGCGACGCAGAGCCCCCTCTTCTGCGGAGATGACATCAGCCATTACTCACTCCCTCCGGTCCCCATGAGGACACACGCGGGGGAGCGCCTTCCCGATACGGGACGACTTCGGAACAACCCCCGACAATCTGTTTCCGCACATAGGCTAAAGCAGGTCGGTGCCCATTTCCAACGGCCTGGACAGATCCGTATCGAAATTTCTACGTTCGATCGATGAATGGCCTGAAGCAGGCCCGAGCCGCCTCAGCCGCAGCCCGCGCGTGCGCAACAGATAGGATCTGGCCTGTCAACTAGAGTGAGTCCGGGCCGGACCCCCCGCAATGCCTGCGGCGGGAGAGCATCACACACGTGGGGGGACACCACCGATATGAGCCAGAGCGGCACCGTGGCAGGAACCGTGCTGCGGATCTCCGTGGTCAGCGACGACCGCAGGCTCGACGTGGGGGTGCCGTCGCAGGTCCCCCTGGTCGAGATCATCCCCGGCTTCGCCCGCAGTCTCGGCGTGCTCGACCCGACCCTCACGCACGGCGGATACGCGCTGCAGCGGGCGGACGGCACGCCCCTCGACCCCGCTCGTGGCGCCGCGGCCCAGGGCGTGCACGACGGCGAGCTGCTGACCCTGGTGCGCGGCGGACTCATGCGCGAGCCGCGCATCTACGACGACGTCGTGGAAGCCGTGATCGACGCGACCGCGGAGCAGCACAACTCCTGGACCCCCGCGGACAGCTCCCGCACCGCCCTCTTCGTCAGCCTTACCTTCCTCGCCCTCTGCGCCGTGCTCCTCGTCGCGACGCCGCCGACGTCTCTGCTCCCGGCGATCATCGCGGGATCGGGCGCGGTCGTGCTCAGCGTCGCCGCCGCGGTGCTGATGCGGCTGCGGCAGCCGGAGGCCGGTCATGCGCTCGGACTCACCGCCGCGGCGTACGGCGGGCTCGCGGGCTACCTCGCGGTCCCCGCGCAGAGCATCTGGGGCTGGCCGCTCGCGGCTCTCGGGCTCGGACTCGTCGTCGTCGGGGGCCTCAGCCTGGCCGTCACCCAGGACAAGCCCGAGATCCACCTCGTGCCCATCGCCCTCGGTGCCTCGATCGGGATCACGGCCACGGCGGCCGCGGTCTTCGGCGACCCGCTCGCCTCGTACGCGCTGATGCTCGCGACCACGGCGCTGCTCGCGAACGGCATCCCCTGGCTGGCTCTGAGCTCCACCCGCATCCGGGTGATCTCACCGCAGAGCGACGCCGACATGTTCTCCGCGCCGCAGCCCATCGACGCCGAGGAGGTGAAGCGTCGCGCCGCCGCCGGCACCCGCACGCTCATCGCGCTCCGTGCCGCGCTCGGCCTCGCCGCCCTCATCGCGACCCCGCTCGTCGCCGCCAGCGGCGTCACGGGCGCCGTGCTCTGCGTGCTCGCCTTCGTCGGCATGATGTTCCAGTCGCGGCAGATGCACGCCCGCCTCGGGGTGCTCGTGCTGATGGCGATCGGGGCGATCGGCCTCGCCGCGACCGGTGTGACCGTCGCGCTCGCCCTCCCCGACGTGCGCACCTGGATGCTGCTCATCCTCGTGGTCGCCACCGTGGTGCTCATCGGGCTCACGCTGCTCACGCCGAAGGCCCGCCTCCGCCTCACGCGGCTCGGGGACACGGTCGAGGTCGTCGCGCTCGCCCTCCTGCTCCCGCTCGGGGTCATCACGGCGGGGCTCGTCTGACCGATGGCGACCAAGAAGGACCTGATCGAGGCCCAGGGCTTCAGCCGGCGACGGCTCCTCTCCGCCTTCACCGGCGGCGCCCCCGGCGGCAAGGAGCTCGAACCGGCCAAGCCGCTGCGCGCCGTCATCGCGGGCATCGCCCTCACCGTCGGCGTGATCCTCGTCGGCGTGTTCTGGGGCATCATGCAGCCGGGCCTCCCCGGCGACTGGCAGAACAACCGCCTCATCGTCGCCACCGACACGGGCGCCCGCTACGTCTCGGTCGAGGGGACGCTGTACCCCGTCATCAACACCGCCAGCGCCCGCCTGCTCATCCCCGCCGGCGAGTTCAAGGTCGTGCGCACGGATCAGGCCGCCCTCGACGGCATCCCGGTCGGCGGTTCGATCGGCATCCTCGGTGCCCCTGACGACCTGCCCACCCCGAGCGCCCTCATCAACACGGCATGGACCGCGTGCATCGACGACTCTGCCGGGACCGCCGTCTCGCTGTCAGGGGCGCCGATCGCGGAGCCGTCGACGGGCACCGGCGCGGTCGTGCAACGCGGCGACGAGCTCTTCGTGATCGCGGACGGCCTCCGGTACGCCGTCCCCGCCGACGACGCCAACGCGGTGCTGCGCGCGGTCGGCCTCGGCACCAGCGACGTCATCGAGGTCGACGGACGCTGGCTCAACCTCTTCGAGAGCGGCGCCGACCTCGAGCCGATCCGTCTGAACGCCGTCGGCGCCCGGGTGCCGGGGACCAATCTGACGGCGGGCACGATCGTGCACGTGCAGGGCAGCCCCGCGGACGAGCGCTACGTGGCCCTCGCGACCGGAGAGCTCGCGCGCCTCAGCCCGCTCGCGTACCAGCTCTACCTGCTCGGCAGCGCGCAGGAGGCCGGCGCGGACGAGGAAGAGGTGTCCCCGGCGGAGGTGGCCGACGTTCCCACCGTTCCGAACGCCGGTGGCGACGACTGGCCCATGCTTCCGCTGACGCCGCTCGCCTCCGGCGAGACCCCGTGCGCGGTCCTGGGCGGCGACGCCCGCACCGTCCTCGGGTCCACGAGCACCGAGCTGCCGGAGGACCGCGACCGTGTCGCCGTCACCGTCGGCGGCGGGGCCCTCGTGCAGACGAGCGGCCCGTCGGACGAGGCGGTGGGCATGGCCGTGCTCGTCGACGAGTCCGGTACCGCGTACGCCATCCCGGGCGCCGTGCCGGACGAGTCGGCGGAGGACGCCGCCAGCGCACCGCTCGCCCAGCTCGGTTACACCCCCGGCGACGTCGGGCGGGTGCCGAGCGCGTGGATCGACTTCTTCGCCGCCGGGCCGGCGCTGACCACAGAGGCCGCGAGAGAGTCGCCCGGCTCCGGGGACGAGTGATGCGCCGCCGCGCCGCTCTCGCCACCCTCGTGGTGGGCGCTGCCGTATGGGGGGCGCCGGCCGCCGCGGTGGCCGCGCCGACCGCTCCCACGACGATCGTGTCGATGGCGACCGGCGCCTGCGAGCCCGGCACCGTGGTGTTCGCTCCCGAGGCGCCGTCGGCACTCGCGGCCCTCGGGGCGGAGGATGCGAACCGTCTCGCCACCGGGAAGGGCGTCGTCGTGGCGGTCGTCGACTCCGGGATCGACGCCGGCAACCCGCACCTCGCCGGCGTCGTCGTCGGGGGCGTGAACCTCGTCGGCGACGGCGAACGCGGCGACGGCCTGAGCGATCTGACCGGGCACGGCACCGCCATCGCCGGGCAGATCGCGGCGCAGCCCGTCTCCGGCTCCGGCGTGGTGGGGCTCGCCCCCGATGCGCGCCTGCTGTCGGTGCGCGCGTTCCGCAGCGACTCGCCGCAGGACATCGACAAGGGGTGGGGACCGAGCGCCCAGCGCCTCGCCGACGGCATCAACTGGGCGGCGGACAACGGCGCGGACATCATCAACGTCTCGTCGTCGCAGGAGACGGACTCGCCTGCGCTGCGCGCGGCGGTGGAGCACGCGGCCGCCGTCGGAGCGCTCGTCGTCGCCAGTGGTGGCAACAGGGCCTCCGACCCGGAGGCCGAAGACGGAGCCCGGTATCCCGCCGCCTACGAGCAGGCGCTCGGCGTCAGCGCGGCCGATGCGACGGGGCTCGCGACCGACAGCTCGATCCACGGCCCGCAGGTCGGAGTCACGGCCCCCGGCGCGAACGTGCTCACCGCGGCGACGGGCGGCGGGGACTGCCTGTTCGCCTCCGACGCCCCGGCATCGAGCTTCGCGACCGGCTACGTGAGCGCGGCGGCGGCCCTGGTCGCCGAGGCGCACCCGGAGGATCCGCCCGCGGGGTGGGCGTACCGGCTCACGGCGACCGCACTTCGCGCGGATGCCGACAACCGCGATGACGTGAACGGCTGGGGCTTCATCCGGCCCTCCGCCGCCATTCAGCTCCTCCCCGACCCCACCACCCGCGGACCCGTCAGCCCCTTCTTCGACACCGGGGAGAGTGCGGTGCGGCCCCCGGTCGTGAGCGTCGAGCCCGACCACGGGGTGCCGCCGTTCGTCCTCACCCGCGAAGTGGCCCTCATCGCCGCGATCGCCGGGGCGAGCCTGCTCGGAGTCCTCGGCATCCTCATCGTCCTCCGGCGACGCCGGGAGACCCCCGCCGACGCGGCGGTCGAGGTCGAACGACAGGGCGGCCTCCTCGACCGCCCCGACCCCGAAGCCTGAGAGAGCGCAGGGCGCGTCGTCAGCCGAAGACGACGAAGCCCAGCACAACGAGACCGACGACCGACACGACGCCCGCCCCGACGGTCGCAACAAGGGTGACGACGCTCCATCGCTGCGCCTGCTTGGCGACCGACGGCAGCCCGGGCTCCACCACCCGCGTGGGCGCGGCCGCCCCGACGACGACGGGCGGAGCGGCGGGGGTGCGCGGAGCCGGACGCGGCTTGTAGATCGCGGGAGCCGGCGCGCCGTCCGGGGCGGCGAAGGAGTCGACGCGGAACCGCGGTTCGGCGGCCTGGGGTGCGGTGCCGTCGCCCTCTGCGGCGGCGCCCTTCTTCCGCCGCAGGCGTCGAGCCGGACGCGCGACCGCCACGGTGGCGTCCTCGGGGGCGTCGGCCGCCGGAGGCCCGGAGCGATCGACGACCACGGTCGCGTCATCGATGGCCTCGCCCACGGCGTCCTCGGACCCGGCATCGACCGGCTCATCGGCGACGGCGCCTTCGGGCGCATCCTCCGCGGCATCGTCGATCCGGTCGGGAGCCGGAGCCGTCTTCGCGCGATCCACCACGATGGTGGCCTCATCGACGGCGGACGATGTGTCATCGGCCGCCGGGGGCACCGGGTCCGCCGCTTCGGCCCGCCGGCGGTCGCGCCGTGTCAGGATGACGGTCTCCTCGGCCTCGTCGTCGCTCATCGCGCTCGCACCGGGACCGTCGTGCCCTCGAGCATCGAATCGGTGACCGCGGACACGGCGGCCCGTCCGCCCGTGGCGTCGTCGGGACGCGTGCGTGCGCCGCCGGAGACGACATCGATCACCAGGACCGAGATGTTGTCTCGTCCTCCGCCCTGCAGCGCGCGGCGGACGAGGGCCGCCGCCGCGGTCTCCGGGCGGCCGTTCATGGTCAGCGTCGCGCGGATGGCCTCATCGCTCACCTCGCCGGTGAGTCCGTCGGAGCACAGGAGGAGCCGCTCGCCGTCGACGACGGGGAGCAGCCAACTGTCCGCGGTGCTGTCCGGAGCCCCGACCGCGCGCGTGATGACGTTGCGGCGCGAGAACGAGGCCAGGTCTTCGGGGCGGAGCTCCCCGGCATCGACGAGCTCCTGTCCGAGGGAGTGGTCGATCGTGAGCTGCGCCAGCTCGGTACCGTGGTGCCGGTAGACCCGGGAGTCCCCCACGTTGAAGACGAGCCAGTGCGGCGCACCCTCGTGATCCACGAGGGCCACACCCGTCACGGTGCTGCCCGCACCGCGGGCGTGCGCGGCGGCGATGCCCTCGACGACGGCCGCGGCTCGACTCAGCGCGTCACTGATGTCGCCGACGTCGACCGTCCGCCCGCGCAGCGGCTCGAAGGCGGCGACGACGGCCGCGCTGGCGCGATCACCGGCGTCGTGCCCGCCCATGCCGTCGGCGACCAGGAAGACCGGACGCGCGTCGAGCACCGCGTCCTCGTTGGCCGTCCGCGTGAGCCCGGTGTCGGTCAGCGCGGCGACCCGGAGGACGACGGATTCCACGGTCACGAATCGCGCTCCGCGACGACGTGCATGCCCACTTCGCCCAGGATGAACCGGCCGGTGCCCACCACGCTCTCACCGGCGTCCAGGAGCGTCTCCGAGCCGTCGTCGGCCACCACGACGACGCCGTTGGTGGCGTGCAGGTCGGTCAGGCGCCACTCGTCCTCCTGCACCACCAGGCGGGCGTGGGTCTTCGACAGCGTGCGGGTGGTGTCCGGGATGGCCAGCCGCTGCTCGCCCGGCTCCCCGGTGGGGTTCCGGCCGATCACGACGCTCGCGCCGGACAGCGAGAACCGACGACCGTCGTCCAGCACGAGGACGCGCCGCACCCCGCGCTTGCGGGCGACGACCACCGTGGCGTCGAGGTCGTCGTCGGTGGGACGCGGCGTCACCACGGTCTTGTCGAGCGCGCGCGGGCGGGGGGTGTCCGGCATGGCCAGCCGATGCTCGGCCGGCTCACCGGTGGGGTTCCGGCCGATCACGACGCTCGCGCCGGACAGCGAGAACCGACGACCGTCGTCCAGCACGAGGACGCGCCGCACCCCGCGCTTGCGGGCGACGACCACCGTGGCGTCGAGGTCGTCGTCGGTGGGACGCGGCGTCACCACGGTCTTGTCGAGCGCGCGCGGGCGGGGGGTGTCCGGCATGGCCAGCCGATGCTCGGCCGGCTCACCGGTGGGGTTCCGGCCGATCACGACGCTCGCGCCGGACAGCGAGAACCGACGACCGTCGTCCAGCACGAGGACGCGCCGCACCCCGCGCTTGCGGGCGACGACCACCGTGGCGTCGAGGTCGTCGTCGGTGGGACGCGGCGTCACCACGGTCTTGTCGAGCGCGCGCGGGCGGGGGGTGTCCGGCATGGCCAGCCGATGCTCGGCCGGCTCACCGGTGGGGTTCCGGCCGATCACGACGCTCGCGCCGGACAGCGAGAACCGACGACCGTCGTCCAGCACGAGGACGCGCCGCACCCCGCGCTTGCGGGCGACGACCACCGTGGCGTCGAGGTCGTCGT
>NZ_RBLT01000058.1:0-12456 GCF_003989315.1 Microbacterium sp. HSID17254 | reverse complement strand
GGAGATCCCCGAGGCCACCGTGTGGGTCGACGTCGACGCCACCGAGCTCTGGAACCTCCGCGGGCAGATGGCTCCCGAGGGCGGGAAGGCCCCGTCGATCACGGCGCTCCTCGCGCGGTTCGTGCTGCTCGCACTGGAGGACTACCCGGTCCTCGCCTCGCGGCTCAGCGACGACGGCTCCGAGTTGATCTCGTTCGACGGCGTGAACCTCGGCGTCGCGGCCGACACCGAACGCGGCCTCCTCGTCCCGGTCGTCCCGCACGCGCACCGGCTCACGGTCGGCGACCTCGACGCCGCCCTGCGCGAGCTCGCGGCCACCGCGCGCGCCGGCACGCTCCCGCCCGAGCGGCTCCGCGGATCGACCTTCACCCTCAACAACTACGGCGGGCTCGGCGTCGACGGCTCTGCGGCGATCATCAACCACCCCGACGTCGCGATCCTCGGCATCGGCCGGATCATCGAGCGCCCCTGGGTCGTGGACGGGGCGATCGTACCGCGTCGCATCGTCCAGCTCTCGCTCGTGTTCGACCACCGCGTCTGCGACGGCGGGTATGCGGCCGGATTCCTCCGCCGCGTGGTGGAACTCATCGAGCATCCGCTCCGCGCCTTCGGGCGGGTCTGAGGTCGACCCGGCCGGCGAACCCTCGTGGGCGGAGCGCCGATACGCTACGCTCGGCGATTACTGACCGATCATTCGGTAAGTAATCGCCGACGTACCCGCGTCGGCGCTCCCCCTCGCAGAACAACGGAGTTCGCATGACCTCAGCCACCGCAGCCGCCTCGTCGACCGGAAGGATGCCCGCCGAGGAGCGGCGCGTCCTCGCCGGCACCCTCGTGGGGACGTCGATCGAATGGTACGACTTCTTCATCTACGCCCAGGCGGCGGGCCTCGTGCTCGCCCCGCTCTTCCTCGCTCCCATCGCGGAGTCGAGCCCCGGGCTCGCCCAGGTGCTCTCGTTCGCGACCATCGGCATCTCGTTCCTGTTCCGCCCGCTGGGCGCGATCGTCGCCGGACACCTCGGCGACAAGCTCGGCCGGAAGAAGATGCTCGTCTTCACCCTCGTGATGATGGGGCTGTCCACCTCCCTCATCGGCCTGCTGCCCACGTACGCCGCCATCGGCGTCGCCGCCCCGATCCTCCTGATCCTCCTGCGCATCCTGCAGGGCTTCTCGGCCGGCGGCGAATGGGGCGGCGCAGCCCTCATGGCCGTCGAGCACGCCCCGACGGCGCGGCGCGGCCTCTTCGGCGCGTTCCCGCAGATCGGCGTGCCGGTCGGCATGATCCTCGCCACCTTCACCCTCTGGGCCCTCACGAGCTCGATGTCCCCCGAGGCCTTCCTCGAATGGGGCTGGCGCATCCCGTTCCTGCTCTCGATCGTGCTCATCGCGGTCGGCTACGTCATCCGTCGCGCGGTCGACGAGAGCCCCGTGTTCGAAGACCTCCGCCGCCGCCGCAAGGAGGCCTCGGCGCCGCTCGGGCAGCTCTTCCGCGCACACACGAAGCAGGTCGTGCTCACGGCCGTCATCTTCATCGCCAACAACGCCGCCGGATACCTGCTGATCGCGTTCTTCGCGACGTACGCCGTCACGGCTCTCGGCATGGAGCGCCCGCCGGTGCTGCTGGCGACCACGCTCGCCTCGTTCGGCTGGCTGATCTTCACCCTGTGGGGCGGCGCGCTGTCCGACCGCCTCGGCCGCATCCGCACGTTCCAGATCGGGTACGTCGCCCTCGCCGTGTGGGCCATCCCGATGTGGTTCCTCATCGACACCGCGAACATCGTCTGGTACTTCGTCGCCCTGTTCGTCATGACGTTCGCGCTCGGACTCTCGTACGGCCCGCAGGCGGCACTGTACGCCGAGATGTTCCCCGCGAACGTGCGCTACTCGGGCGTCTCGATCGGCTACGCCCTCGGGGCCATCCTCGGCGGCGCGTTCGCACCGATGATCGCGGAGGCGTTGCTGAACCAGTTCCACGCCGCGTGGACGATCGGCGTCTACATCGCGGTCGCGTCGATCATCTCGCTCATCGGCGTCTCGCTGGTGAAGGAGACGAAGGGCGTGGATCTCAGCGTCTGACTCCTGGTCCGGGATCGCGGCCGGCCGTGCGCCTGTGCCATAATTACCTTACGATCGGTCAGTAATTCACGACCGGCCGCTCCCGGACCACACCAGGACGACGAAGTCAGGAGATCCGCATGCCAGAGGCCTACCTCGTCGGAGGGGTCCGCACCCCGGTCGGCCGCTACGGCGGCTCCCTCTCCGCCGTCCGTCCCGACGACCTCGCGGCGCTCGTCGTCGGCGAGGCCGTGCGCCGCGCCGGGCTCGACCCGGCGCGTACGGAGCTGGACGAGGTCATCCTCGGCGCCGCCAACCAGGCCGGAGAGGACAACCGGAACGTCGCCCGGATGGCCGTGCTCCTCGCCGGCCTCCCCGACACCGTGCCGGGCATCACGGTCAACCGCCTGTGCGCCTCCGGGATGTCCGCCGTCACCATGGCCGCACAGGCGATCCGCGCGGGCGACGCCGATCTCCTCGTCGCCGGGGGCGTCGAGTCCATGACCCGCGCCCCCTGGGTACAGGCCAAGCCGGAGAAGGCGTGGGCGAAGCCCGGCGCCGCCTTCGACACCTCGATCGGCTGGCGCTTCCCGAACCCGCGCCTCGCCGCACGCGACAAGGCCACCTTCACGATGCCGGAGACCGCGGAGGAGGTCGCCCGGGTCGACGGCATCACCCGCGCCGAGGCCGACGCCTTCGCCGTCCGCTCGCAGCAGCGCGCCGCCGCCGCGATCGCCGCCGGCCGCTTCGCCCCGGAGATCGTCGGCGTGCCGGTCCGCGACGGCGAGGTGCTCGTCGACGAGGGGCCGCGCCCGGATACCACGCTCGAGGTGCTCGCGCGCCTCCGTCCCGTCGTGGCCGGCGGAGAGGTCGTCACGGCCGGCAACTCGAGCGCCCTCAACGACGGCGCCTCGGCCGTGCTCGTGGCGAGCGCCGAAGCCGTCGAGCGCCACGGACTGACGCCCCGCGCCCGGATCGTCGTCGGCACCTCCGCCGCCCTGGCTCCGGAGATCATGGGACTCGGACCGGTCCCCGCGACGGAGAAGGCGCTGCGCCGTTCGGGGCTCTCCCTCGACGACATCGGCGCCGTGGAGCTCAACGAGGCGTTCGCCTCGCAGTCGCTCGCCTGCATCCGGCGGCTGGGCCTCGATGAGGACCGCGTGAACGCCGACGGCGGCGCCATCGCTCTCGGGCACCCGCTCGGCTCGTCCGGCTCGCGCCTGCTCGTGACGCTGATGGGACGCATGGAGCGCGAGGACTCCCGCTACGGCCTCGCCACGATGTGCGTCGGCGTCGGCCAGGGCGCGGCCGTGATCCTGGAGAAGGTGTGAGCGGCGCGGACGAGCCGCTGCTCGTCACCCGCACCGCGGACCGCGTCGTCGCGACCCTGAACCGTCCGCACAAGCGCAACGCGATCGACCAGGCCACGATCGACGCCCTGCACGCGCTGTGCGCCGAGCTGGAGGAGACGCCGCGCACGCTCATCCTCACCGGCGCCGACGGGGTGTTCGCGGCCGGCGCCGACATCGCCGAGCTGCGCGAACGCCGCGCCGACGACGCCCGTCGCGGCATCAACGCCCACGCGTTCGTCCGCGTCGCGGAGCTGCCGATGCCCGTCATCGCCGCGATCGACGGCTACGCGCTCGGCGGTGGCGCGGAACTCGCGTATGCCGCCGACATCCGCCTCGCGACGCCGACCCTGAAGATCGGCAACCCGGAGACCGGCCTGGGCATCCTCGCCGCCGCCGGAGCGAGCTGGCGCCTCAAGGAGATCGTGGGCGACGCCCGCGCCATCGAGCTGCTGCTGACCGGCCGCACGGTGCACGCCGAGGAAGCGCTCCGCATCGGTCTCGTCTCCTCGTTGCACGAGGTCGCCGACCTCCTCGCCGCCGCCCACGCGGTCGCCGACCGCATCGCCCGCAACGACCCCGCGGCGACCATCGCGACCAAGCGGGTGTTCCGGGCGCCGCGCGACCAGCACCCCGCGGTCGACCTCGAGGAGCAGGCCGCGCTGTTCGAGAGCCCGGAGAAGCACCGTCGCATGACCGCCTTCCTGGAACGGAGAGACCGATGAGCACGCCCTCCTCCCCCGAAGCCGCAGCCCCGGCCCGTGTCGGCGTGCTCGGCGGCGGACGCATGGGCGCCGGCATCGCCCACGCCTTCCTCCTCGCCGGAGCCCCCGTGACCGTGGTCGAGCGGGACGACGACGCCGCCGCGGCCGCCGCCGCCCGCGTGCACGGGTCGATCGACGCCTCGCTCGCCCGCGGCACGGCGATCGAGACGGGCGAGGCCTACCGGGCCCGGTTCGCGACCGGGACCGACGCCGCCCTGTTCGCGGACTGCACCCTCGTCGTCGAGGCCGTCCCGGAGGAGCTGGCACTCAAGATCGACGCCCTCACCCGCGTCGAGCGCCACCTCGCCGACGACGCGGCCCTCGCGTCCAACACGTCGTCCATCTCGATCGACGAGCTCGCGGCGGTGCTCGACCGCCCCGAGCGCTTCCTCGGGATGCACTTCTTCAACCCGGTGCCCGCCTCGACCCTCGTGGAGGTGGTGCGTGGCGGCGCGACCGCGGAGACTTTGGTCGCGGACGCCGCCTCCTGGGTCCGCGCGCTGGGGAAGACGCCCATCGTCGTCGCCGACGCCCCGGGTTTCGCGTCGTCACGGCTGGGCGTCGCCCTCGGCCTCGAGGCGATCCGGATGCTCGAGGACGGCGTCGCCTCCGCGGCCGACATCGACGCCGCCATGACCCTGGGCTACAAGCACCCGGTGGGGCCGCTCCGACTCACCGACATCGTCGGGCTGGACGTCCGGCTCGGCATCGCCGAGTACCTCGCGGCGCAGCTCGGCTCGCGCTTCGAACCCCCGACCCTGCTGCGCCGCCTCGTGGCGGAGGGGCACCTCGGCCGCAAGAGCGGACGCGGCTTCTACGAATGGGACGACTGATGAAGGGAACCCCCATGACCGAGATCCTCCCCAGCTACGTGCAGGGCTCCTGGTGGACGCCCGCCTCCGACGCGGACGCCACCGCGGTGCGCGACGCCTCGACCGGGGAGACGGTCGCCCGCGTCTCCACCACCGGCCTCGACCTCGGCGCGGCGCTCGACTACGCCCGCACCACCGGCCAGGCCGCGCTCGGGGAGATCACGTTCCACCAGCGCGCCGTGCTGCTCAAGCAGCTCGCGCTCGCGCTGACCGCCCGCAAGGAGGAGCTGTACGCGCTCTCCAGCCGCACCGGCGCCACCGCGCAGGACTCCTGGGTCGACATCGACGGCGGCATCGGCGTGCTCTTCGCGTACTCCAGCAAGGGCCGGCGCGAGCTGCCGAACGCGAAGGTCTACGTCGACGGCGCCGTGGAGAACCTGTCCCGGGACGGCTCCTTCCTCGGTCGGCACATCTACACCCGGCTGCCCGGGGTGGCGGTGCAGATCAACGCCTTCAACTTCCCCGTGTGGGGCTCGCTGGAGAAGTTCGCGCCGGCCTTCCTCGCCGGTGTCCCCACGGTCGTGAAGCCCGCCACCCCCACCGGCTACCTCACCGAGGCCATGGTGCGGGTGATGGTGGAATCGGGTCTGCTGCCCGAGGGGTCGCTGCAGCTCGTGTCCGGCAGCGTGCCCGACCTCTTCGAGCACCTGCGCCTCGGCGACCTCGTCGCGTTCACCGGCTCGGCGTCGACGGCGGAGCGGCTGCGGGCGCACGACGCGGTGCAGACCGGCGGGGTCCGCTTCACCAGCGAGACCGACTCGATCAACGCCTCGGTCCTCGGCACGGATGCGGCCTCCGGCACGCCGGAGTTCGACGCCTACGTGAAGCAGCTCGTCGCGGAGATGACGTCGAAGGCCGGGCAGAAGTGCACCGCGATCCGGCGGGCGATCGTGCCGGAGGACGCGGTGGACGACGTGATCGCCGCCGTGCGCGACCGGCTCGCTGCGCGGATCGTCGTGGGCGACCCGCGCGCGGAGGGCGTGACGATGGGACCGCTCGCCTCGACGGCCCAGCGCGACGAGGTGCTCCGGCAGGTGGCGCGACTCCGCGAGGGCGGCGGCGAGCTCGTGATCGGCTCCCCCGAGACGCCGACGGTCCGCCGTGCGGACGGCAGCGAGGGCCCGGCGGAGGACGGCGCGTTCGTGGCGCCGATGCTCCTGCGCTTCACCGATGCGACCAGCCCCGCCGTGAACGAGATCGAGGCGTTCGGCCCCGTCTCCAGCATCCTCGGCTACCGCACGCTGGACGAGGCGGCGGCACTCGTGGCCCGGGGCGGCGGCTCGCTCGTGACGAGCGTCGCGACGCACGACCCGGAGGTCGCGACCACGCTCGCCGCGGGGATCGCCGCGTACAACGGCCGCGTGCTCTTCCTCGACCGCGACGACGCACGCAGCTCGACCGGCCACGGGTCTCCCCTGCCGAACCTCGTGCACGGCGGCCCCGGTCGCGCCGGCGGCGGCGAGGAGCTCGGCGGCATCCGGGCGGTGCTGCACCACATGCAGCGCACCGCGGTGCAAGGCTCCCCGGAGATGATGACCGCGCTCACCGGCGTCTGGCACCAGGGGGCCTCGGCCCGTCCGTTCGACACCGACGACGGCGTGCACCCCTTCCGGAAGTCGCTGGCGGAGCTGCGCATCGGCGATCAGGTCGTCAGCCCCTCGCGCACCGTCACCCTCGACGACATCGAGACGTTCGCGGTGTTCACAGGCGACACGTTCTACGCGCACATGGACGAGGCGTCGGCGGCGGCGAACCCGTTCTTCCCCGGACGCGTGGCCCACGGCTACCTGCTGGTGTCGTGGGCGGCCGGGCTCTTCGTCGATCCGGCTCCCGGTCCCGTGCTCGCGAACTCCGGGCTGGAGAACCTGCGCTTCGTGACCCCGGTGTCCCCCGGCGACGAGATCCGCGTCGAGCTCACCGCCAAGCAGATCACGCCGCGGGAGACCGACGAGTACGGCGAGGTGCGCTGGGACGCGGTGCTGAAGAACCAGGACGACGAGCTCGTCGCGACCTACGACGTCCTGACTCTCGTCGCGAAGGAGCTCACCCCCGCCTGATCCCGAGACCCCGGGTTCTCGTCGAGGCCCCGCCCTTCCCACGCGGAGAGGGCGGGGCCTCGGCGCGAAGACGGGGTTTCGGGGTCAGGGGTGGCGGAGGCCGTCGAGGGCGATCGCGACGACGTCGTCGGCGAGACGATCGGCGCCCTCGCGACCGCCGGGGCGGTACCACTCCACGATCGAGTTGATCATGCCGAACGTCAGGCGGGCGACAACGGCCGCGTCGATGTCGGAGCGCAGGGCACCCTCAGCCTGCGCCTCCGCGACGAGGGCCGTGATGCGACGGTCGAACGCCCGGCGCCGGGTGAGGGCGCGGCGCTCGACGTCGGTGTTCCCGCGCACGCGCAGCAGCAGCGTCACGGCGGGGAGCTGCTCCACGAGCACATGAACGGCCCCGCGGAGCACGTGCTCCAGGCGGGCGACCGCATCGGCGGCTCCCCCGCTGTCCGGGAGGGGCGCGTCGACCACGGCTTCGAGCCCGCCGAGGGCGCTGTCGAGGGCGCGGTCGAGCATCTCGTCCTTCGACCCGAAGTGATGGTAGATCGCCGACTTCGACAGCCCGAGGCGCTCGGCGAGCATCCCGATCGAGGTCGCGTCGTAGCCGTGCTCGTTGAAGGCGGCCACCGCGACGGCGAGGATCCCCTGCTGGTCGTACCCGGGGCGGCCGCGCCGCGTGGTCTGCATCTCGGACATCCCCCTCAGTCTCGCACCGCGCGCCGCGCGCATCGCGGAGGTCGACGCCGAGACCCCCGCGTGTCAGCGCAGGTCGTAGACGCGCTTGTACTTGCCCTCGCTGCGCGGCAGCGTCCCAGGCTCCTCCAGCCGCACGGCGACCGTCGAGCCGATGAACACCTTGATGCGCTGCACGAGCACCTGCGCCGCCGCCTCGCACGTCTCCACGGACAGGTCGGGGTGACGCTCGATGCGCACGGTGAGGGCGTCCATCCGCCCTTCCTTCGTCAACTCCAGGATGAAGTGCGGCGTGAGCTGCTCGATCCCGAGCACCAGCTCCTCGATCTGCGTCGGGAAGAGATTGACGCCGCGCAGGATGATCATGTCGTCGTTGCGCCCGGTGACCTTCTCCATCCGCCGCATACCCGGACGCGCCGTGCCGGGGAGCAGGCGGGTGATGTCGCGCGTGCGGTAGCGGATGACGGGGAACGCCTCCTTGGTGAGCGAGGTGAAGACGAGCTCGCCCCGTTCGCCGTCCGGCAGCGCCTGCAGGGTGTCGCCGTCGATCACCTCGGGCAGGAAGTGGTCCTCCCACAGATGCGGGCCGTCCTTGGTCTCGAGGCACTCGTTGCCGACGCCCGGCCCCATCACCTCGCTGAGCCCGAAGATGTCGAGGGCGTCGATGCCGAGCCGCTGCTCCAGCTCGTGCCGCATCTCGTTGGTCCAGGGCTCCGCGCCGAGCACCGCGACCTGGAGCGAGGTGGACCGCGGGTCGATGCCCTGCGCGGCCATCGCGTCGGCGATCGTGAGGAGGTAGCTCGGGGTGCACAGGATCGCGTCCGGCTCGAAGTCGCGGATGAGCTGCACCTGCCGGGCGGTCTGTCCGCCCGACATCGGGATCACGGTGGCACCCAGGGCTTCGATGCCGGCATGCGCCCCGAGCCCGCCCGTGAACAGGCCGTACCCGTAGGCGTTGTGCACCTTCATGCCGCGCCGGATGCCGCTGGCGCGGAGCGACCGGGCCACCAGCGTCCCCCAGCGGTCGAGGTCGCCGCGCGTGTAGCCGACGACGGTCGGGCGGCCCGTGGTGCCGCTGGACGCGTGGATGCGGGCGACGTCGGCCATCGGCACCGCGAACATCCCGAACGGGTACGTCTCGCGCAGGTCGTCCTTAGTGGTGAAGGGCAGCCGGTGCACGTCGTCGAGCGTGCGGATGTCGTCGGGATGCACGCCCGCCTCGTCGAACTTCCGCGTGTAGAGCGGAACGTTGCGATAGGCGTGCTGCACGGTCCACCGGAGGCGCTCGAGCTGCAGGCGCTCGATCTCGGCGCGGCTCATCCGCTCCTCGGGGTCGAGCTCGTCGGTCGTCGGCGGGCGGAGGGCGGAGGCGGGGGCGGTCATCGTCGACACGGGGACTCCTCGGAACGGCGGATCAGAAGGTCTGGGAGGTGGTGCGGGAGCGGCCGCGGAACTCGGCGACCGCGTCGCCCTGCTCGTCCACGACCGTCACGTCGTAGAGGCCGGAGCGACCGGTGCGGGTGCGGCGGACGGCCGTCGCGGTGAGCGTCTGCCCCGCGACGGTGGGCTTGAGGAACGAGATGTCGGCACCGGCGGCCACCGTCACCCGATCGTCCTCGTTGCAGGCGATCGCGAAGGCGGTGTCGGCGAGCGCGAACACGAGCCCGCCGTGGGTGATCTGGAAGCCGTTGGTCATGTCCTCACGGACGCGCATCGACACGACCGCGTGCCCCGGGTCGTCGCGTTCGACCACGAGCCCGAGCATCGCCGAGGCCCGGTCGCGTTCCATCATGGCCCGGTTCGGCCGCACGGCCTCCGCCGTATCCGTCGCCTCCGTCATCGCCGACCTCCTCGTCGCGCTGGGACGGGACGACCGCGTCCCGTCCGCCCATACTAACTGAACGATCGGTCAGTAACGCAAGGGTGTCGGGGACGCGGGTGGGGTCACTCGATCCGGAACGGCGTCCGCAGCGTCGCGTCCTCCACGGTAACGCCGGTGATCACCGCCGCCGGGTCGGAGAAGTCGCGATCCGCGCGGAAGCGGATCGTGCCTCCCTCCCGCGTGGACCATTCGTAGAAGTACTCGCCGGACGAGACCACGCGGAGGAACGTGCCCTCAGGGAAGGCCGCGACCGCCTCCGTCAGCGGAGCGCCGATCCGGACTCCCCCGGCGGCGGGCAGCGCGGCGCCGTCCGGCTCGACGTCGCCCTGGATGTTCGCGATGCCGGCGGTGACCGCCGCCAGCGCATCCCCCTGCTCGGCGAAGTGCAGCACGAGGCGGGACGTCCCGTCGGCGCTCACGACGCGCACCTGCCGGTCGGACCAGTCGAACTCCTCCACGGTGGCCCCGGGGATCGCCGCCACCGCCTCCTCGCGCGAGGTGCCCAGCACGAGGGGGCCCACACCCGTCGTCGTCATCTCCCAGTCGCTCCACGGAGCGGCGGGGTCGGCGGGCACCGGGGTCTCGGCGACCGGCGGGTCGTCCGTGAGCTCCTCGATGAGCGCGGCTTCCGCCTCGACCGCCCGATCCCGCAGGAGCAGAGCCGCGCGCTCGGCGTCGAACGCGGAGCCGTCGAGCGCCGGCTGCCGCAGGTGCACGACGACGTTGCCGACGGCGGCGAAGGCGTGGTGCACGCGCCAGGGGTTTCCGCCCGCGTTCATGGCCATCGTGCCGGCGAAAGCCCGCACGCCCTCCTCATCGGGCACGGCGACCGCGTCGAAGGTGCCTTCACCCCGAGCGTCGAACTGCGCGCAGCGGTCGACGGTCGAGGCGAGCAGGTCCATGCGCTCGGCCGCCACGTCCTCCGACGCGAACTGGAGGATCTCCTGCTTGCCGCTGTTCTGCGTGTCCTCGGCGTCCGCCCAGGGCACCGTGCGCGCCCCGATGCTGAACATCGAGGTCTCCATGATCAGCATCCCGCACACGGACGGAGTGAAGTCCGGGCCGCCCCCGTCCGCGTACTGCAGCAGCGTGTCGTCGACCTCACCCGCCGGCGGCGCGGACGGAAGCAGGTCGGCGACCTCGGCCGGCGTGAGCGCGAAGGCGTCGAGGTCGTCCCCCACGAACAGGAGCGGGCCGTCGTACGGCTCCGGCGTCGGCGTCTCCGTCACCGGAGAGGCGGTCGCCGTTGGCGTCGCCTCCGGGGTCGCCGCGCATCCGGGCACGGCGATCAGCACCGCTGCCGTCGCCGCCGCGAGGAACGCCGCGCCGCGCCTCTTCCGCCTCCCGGGCGCCGCAGCCGTCATGAACCCCTCCGAGTGGTCTCGTGCGCACCGATGCGCGCCCCTGAGGGAAGGATAGCGGTCAGGATCCGGGACTCAGGACGCCGGCGGCCGCCCGCCGCGCGTCCGCCGCGGTTCTCGCGCCGCTCGCGCCCTCGGCCGCCCGCCGGCAGGCATCGGCGTCCACGGCATCGAGCGCGGCCGCCACCCGCCCGAGGGCGCGCGGCGTCATCGACAGCGAGGTCGCTCCGAGCCCGACCAGCACGGGGGCGAGTGCCGGGTCACCGGCCGCCTCCCCGCAGATGCCGACGGCCTTGCCCGCCGCGCGTCCCGCCGCCCCGACCGTCCCGATGAGCCGCAGGACCGCCGGCTGCCAGGGATCGTTGAGATCGGCGAGCGCACTGGACAGCCGGTCCGCGGCGAGGGTGTACTGCGCGAGATCGTTGGTCCCGAGACTCACGAAGTCCACGACCTCGAACAGCTCGGCGGCCAGCAGCGCCGCCGCCGGGGTCTCGATCATGATCCCCGCTCTGTCCAGCCCCGCGGCACGGCACCGCGCCGCGAAGTCCGCGGCCTCGTCGACCGTGGCGACCATCGGGGCCATGACCTCCACCTCGGCGGATTCCGCATCGGCGGCCCTGGCCAGCGCGCGGAGCTGATCGTCGAGGAGTGCGGGCCGGCGACGGGAGAGGCGCAGGCCCCGCACACCGAGCGCGGGGTTCTCCTCGTCGTCGTCGTTCGCGAACGGCAACGGCTTGTCGCTCCCCGCATCCAGCGTGCGCACGACGACCTTCCGCCCGGGGAATGCGCGCAGCACCCCGCGGTACGCCTCGACCTGCTCCTCGATGCTCGGCGCCGCTGTCCGGTCGAGGAAGCAGAACTCGGTGCGGAAGAGTCCGACCCCCTCGGCGTGCGCCGCGGCCGCGCTCCCGGCATCCGCGGCGCCCCCGACGTTGGCCAGGAGCGGCACGCGGGTCCCGTCGGCGAGACGACCCCGCCCGTCGAAGGTCACCACGACGGCCGCGGCCCGGGCCTCGGCGATCTCCGCCTCGTCCGGGTCGACGTGGACCGTGCCGCGATCCCCGTCGACGAGGAGCATGGCCCCCTCGGGGATGCCGGTCGCCCCTGGCACCCCGACCACGGCGGGAAGTCCCAGTGCCCGCGCGATGATCGCCGTGTGCGACGTGGGCCCGCCGTCCGCGGTCACGAGAGCGACGCAGCTCCCGCCGTCCAGCGCTGCCGTGTCGGCGGGTGCGAGGTCGGTCGCGACGAGCACGAACGGCTCATCGCGCTCGGGGACCCCGGGCATATCCACCCGGAGGATCTCGGCGATCATGCGGTCGCGGACGTCACGGATGTCGGCGGCGCGCTCCGCCACCCTCCCGCCGAGCGCCGCGAGCGCCGCCTCGTGCGCCGCGGACGTCTCCCAGACCGCCCGCGCCGCCGT